>JAICRS010000167.1 GCA_025966335.1 Nocardioidaceae bacterium | reverse complement strand
CTTGACCGCGTGCGAGGCCAGGGCGGCGCCGCCCCCCAGGGCCGCGTACAGCGCCTGCCCCAGCGTGACGCGTCACCCGCCACGAGCAGCGCGATCACCGCACCGGCGGTGGGCCGGATCGCGGTGGAGATCGCGTCCCAGGTGGAGTCGATGTAGGGGATCTTGTCCGCGACGAACTCCATGCCGTAGAGCACGCCGGCGACCACCAGCACAACGGTGCGGGTGAGCGCGTCCGGCACGTCGCCGACGTCGGTGACCCGGCCCAGGATGCCGAGCATCAGCACCACCAGGTAGGCGTTGACCCCGCTGGCCCAGCCGCTGGAGAACACCACGGGCACCAGTTCCATGCGCCCCAGGGTAGGGGGCCGGTACGCCGGCCGCGGGCACCGTCGATCTGAGTATCTCTACGGATACCCGACCCGTCCGGCCGGCAGCAGGATGGGACTGCGGGAAGTGCCCCGTCCAGGCCTCCAACGGGGGTGGGTCTGGAAGGGGCCTTCCCGACCAGACTTTGCCGGTTTGTGCAGTGCGCCAACATGCGCCCTCTGCGCCCTTTACTTTGCCTTTACCTTTCGAGTTGGGTTTGTCCCGATCCGGAGCAACCGGACGACGTCCGGGACCCCGGACGATCTCGGCAAGGGAGAAGCCTTCGTGGTGCGCAGCAGACGCAGACTTGGAGCAGCAACGGCGATCGTGTCACTGGTCGCGAGTGGGGCGGCACTCACCGCCGTGCCGGGCGCCGCGGCCTCGGACTGGAGCAGGTGCCTGGACGGCACCGACGACCGGCAGGCGGTCTTCGCCCGGGCCGCTGAGGTCAGTGGCGTGCCGCAGCAGGTGCTGCTCGGTGTGTCCTTCCTGCAGTCGCGGTGGGACGACCACGGTGCGGACCCGAGCACCTCGGGTGGCTACGGGCCGATGCACCTGACCGACTTCGCGGTGAGCAGGGACCCGAAGGCCGCCACGAAGGGCGAGACCTCCTCGGCCACTCCCGACGCGGGCACCGTGGACAGGGCCGCCGAGCTCACCGGGATCCGGGCCGAGGTGCTGCGCACGGACGAGGTGGCCAACATCTGCGGTGGCGCGGCCCTGCTCGCGTCGTACCAGCCGAACACCACCGCGGACAACCCACGCGCCTGGAGCCGGGCGGTCGCGAAGTACTCCGCCGCCGGCGACGAGGCCACCGCGCTGCGGTTCACCGACCAGGTCTTCGACGTGATCCGCGAAGGCGAGACCCGCACCACCAACGACGGCCACGAGGTCACATTGCAGGCGACGCCGCAGGCCACCGCCGACGAGCAGGCCGTCGAGTCGATCGGTCTCCTGGAGCCAGAGAACGACGTGGTGGACTGCCCCGAGTCGCTGGGCTGCGAGTCGATCCCGGCGCCGTACGAGTGGTACGGAGAGCCGAACCCCTACGCCTACGGCAACCACGACCTCGCCGACCGGCCCAACGACCTCGACATCGACTACATCATCATCCACAACACCGAGGGCGTCTGGGACCGCGCGCTGGAGCTGGTGACGCGTCCGACCTACCTGGCCTGGCACTACACGCTGCGGTCCTCCGACGGACACATCGCGCAGCACGTGAACAACAAGAACGTCGGCTGGCAGGCCGGCAACTGGTACGTCAACATGCACTCGATCGGGCTCGAGCACGAGGGCATCGCCGCACAGGGCGCGACCTGGTTCACCGAGTCGGTCTACCGCACGTCGGCCGCGCTGGTCGCTCACCTGGCCGAGAAGTACGACGTGCCGCTCGACCGTGCCCACATCATCGGGCACGACCAGATTCCCGGGGTGACACCGCCCTACGTGCGCGGGATGCACTGGGACCCGGGCCCGTTCTGGGACTGGGAGCACTACATGGAGCTGGTCGGTGCACCGATCACGCCGGACCGTCGTGGACGCAGCGACGTGGTCACGGTTGCTCCCGGCTTCGACGACAACCAGCAGCTGGTCACGCACTGCGAGGACGACGGCACCTGCGACCCGCAGGGCAGCAACTTCGTCTACCTGCACACCGCCCCGTCGAAGGATGCCCCGCTGGTGAAGGACATCGGGCTGCGCCCGAACGGTGCACACTCCACCCGCCACGTCTCCGACATCGGCGCCCGTGCGGCGGCCGGACACAAGTTCTTGGTCGCGAAGCGCTCCGGTGACTGGCTCGGTGTCTGGTACCTCGGCGAGATCGCCTGGATGCACAGCCCCAAGGCCGATCCGGTGGTGCTGCCCTCGCAGGGCTCGGTCGTGGTGCCGGCCGCGGACGACGAGGTGCCGGTCTACGGCCGGGCCTATCCGGAGGCTTCGGCGTACCCCGAGGAGATCACACCTCAGGACGTCGTGCCGCTGCAGTACTCCCTCAAGCCGGGCCAGGCCTACGTCCTCGCCGACGACGACCTGAGCACCGACTACTACTACGCGAAGACGTTCAACGACTCGATCCCCGGCGACCACACGGTCGTGGTCGGCGAGGACGAGTACTACCAGATCTGGTTCGGCCACCGGATCGCCTATGTCAGAGCCGCAGACGTCGAGATCCGCAACGGGATCGCGAAGCTGCTCTGACCCCGAACGTCACGTGGCGAGCCGTTTCTCCGCTGGGGCTGTGAGGGATCCGGCTCGTCACGTGGCACGGCCATCGACCGCCCTCCCGGTGCGGCGGTCGCGGGCCGGATGCTGCGGGTGCGGCGTGCCTGAGTCTCGGGGAGGCATGCCGTGCCCGCTGCTGTGTGTGCGTATCAGCCGACCGGAAGCGGAGCGGTCCGACCGGCACCGAGCGAGACACCGAACGAGGTGGCCCACAAGGCGCAGGCCGCACCGAACCCGGCGACACGGCGCCCTTCGTCGCCACCGGCGGTCACCGCAACCACCACGGCGAGCAACCCGACAGCCGTGAGTGCGATGCCGGTCCAGCGGTAGAGCGGCTGCCGGAACAGGGTCGCCAGCGGGAAGAAGTGGAGGCCGACCACGAGGCAGACCAGCGGGGCGATCAGCCGGGGCGGACCGGTCAGCACCAGCCCCACGGCGACGGCGGCGCTCGCGCCGAGCGCGACGAGCGCGACCCTGTTGTAGCGCTGCTGCCAGTCGCCGACCAGGTCGAGCGTCCCTCCGCCGCGCGGCCGCAGGGCCAGGCCGATGGTGACGGCGGTCAGGGCCACGGCCACGATCAGGGTTACGGTCCGGGCGGCTCCGTCGACGGGTGGTGGACCCATCGCCCAGAAGAACGCGAACACACTCATCATCAACGCGCCGTTCCTGCGCAGGCGTACGTCGTCCACTGCACTCACCCCGTTGTCCACCCGGCGACTGTGTCAGAGCCCCCGGGGGCCGAGTCAACCGAGCACGCGCTGCCGGACTGCTGCGTCATCGCGGTGGGCCGGACCATCGCCGTCGCCGGCAGTTTTGTTGTTCCCGTCCGTATGGACGGGAACAACACGTCCGAACGCCGGATCGCGTGCTGTTCCCGTCCGTATGGACGACATTGACATCTCCCGGTTGCCGGCACATGTTCGGCCGGCTTCGGCCGGATGCCCGCGCGTCAGCCGAGGACGCGCACCACCGTGTAACCACGGGCGGTGCGGATCGCGTCGCCGGCCGGGTTGCCGACCACGCGCAGGTCACGGTCGCCGCCGGAGGACAGCACGACGCGGACCCGGTACCGGCCCTCGTCGTTGGTGCTCACGACCGCCCCGCGCAGGTTGTGCCAGCCGCCGTCGCGGTAGGCCTGCACCCTGACCCGTGCACCCTCAACGGCGTCACCTTCGGAGACCATCCGGCCGCGGAGCACGAACTGGGAGCCGGGGTCCACCTCGTGGTCCGAGGCGTGGACCGTGATCCGGCTCTTCGCGGCGTCGGCGGTCGGCGCGGCATCGGCTGGGGCCATGGTCAGGACGGAGGCCGAGGCGGCGAGGGTGGCGACGAGGGCGGCGGTACGACGGGTGGTGCTCATGGCGGATGTCCTTCGAACAAGAGGAGCGGCCTGTCCGCTCACATCCGATAGACGCCGTTGGTGCCCTCCGGGTTGCGTCCAGTCAGGAATCGACGGGCCTTGCATACTGAGCCCCATGCGCTATCCCGTCACCGAGCCCTTCGACGAAGGACGGTTGGAGGTCACCGGCGGTCACGAGATCTACTGGGAACGAGTAGGGAACCCCCGCGGGAAGCCCGCAGTGGTTCTCCACGGCGGCCCCGGTTCGGGCACCGCGGCCTGGTGGCGCAGGTACTTCGATCCCGACCGCTACTGCGTGACGCTCTTCGACCAGCGTGGGTGTGGCCGCAGCCGTCCACTGGCCAGCGACCCGGACATCGACCTGTCCACGATCACCACGCAGCTCCTGATCGACGACATCGAGGCGTTGCGAAAGCTCCACGGCGTGGACAGCTGGCTCGTCTTCGGCGGGTCCTGGGGGTCCACCCTGGGGCTGGCCTATGCCGTCGATCATCCCGCCCGTGTGAGCGAGCTCGTGCTCTGGGCCGTCGTCACGACCACCCGGCACGAGGTGGACTGGCTCACCTGGAGCGTGGGGGAGATCTACCCCGAGGCATTCGCGGAGCTGCGCGCGCTCGTGCCCGACCTGGAGCGAGGTGACAACCTGCCCGCCGCGTACAACAGGCTGCTGATGAGCGACGACCCGGCGGAGCGTGATCGGGCCGCTCGAGCCTGGTGTGCCTGGGAGGAGCGGATCGCCACCCTGTCGGGACCACCGAGGGCGGACCCCAGGTATGCCGATCCCGCGTTCCGTCTCGGCTTTGCCCGCCTGGTCACTCACTTCTTCGGTGAGCATGCGTTCCTCCCGCCCGATGGGATCACCGGGCGGCTCGACCGCATCAACGACATTCCGGCGGTGTTCGTGCGCGGACGGCTCGACATCGCCTCACCGCTCGGTGCGGCGTGGCGCCTCGCTCGGCAGCTGCCACTGGCCGAGCTGCACGTGGTCGAGGAGGAAGCCCACGGCGGCGCGGACCTCACCGACCAGCTGCTCGTCGACGCCACGAACCGCTTCGCTCGGCTGAGAAGTCGGTACGACTCACGGTGACCGCGTTCCCCCTCCGAGTGACCGGTCAGGTCAGTCGCTGGTACATCAGGTGCAGGCCGACGTACCCGTGGCTCGGGTGCCGGAAGGCCTCCGGCGCGGTGCCGAGGATCTCGAAGCCGAGTCGCTTCCAGAGGTTGACCGCGGCGGTGTTCGTCTCGACGACCGCGTTGAACTGCATGGCGTGGTAGCCCTGGCTGCGGGCCCAGTCGAGTGCGTACTCTCCGAGCGCGCGGCCGACGCCTTGGCCGCGGCTGCCGGCGCTGACCATGAAGCTCGCGGTCGACACGTGCGAGCCGGGTCCGGGCCGGTTCGGTCCCATCTTCGCGGTGCCGAGGACCGTCTCGTCGTCGAGAGCGACCACGGTCAGTCCCGGTGGCGTCTCCCACCAGATGTCCTTGGCCTGCTGCTCGTCGAGGTCGGTCGGGTAGGGGTAGGTCTCACCGGCCGTGGTCACCTCGCGGATGATCGGCCAGATCCCGGTCCAGTGGTGTGACTGCGCTGTCTCGATGAGCATGGGCGCCACCTCAACAGACTTCCCGCTGACGGGGCAACGCCTTTTCCCGCGGACGCGTGCACTGCAGGCGTGACTATGGCCGGTTCACGCGCCGGCATCGTCCCCGCGCCCGGACTGCGGCGCCTCCCGGGTCACCTCCGCGTCGATGTCGTCGACCGCCGAGGTGTCGGCCCACCGGTCCAGCTTCCACCGGTCGTCGATCCGCCGGAACACCGACATCGATGCGTTCGGCAGCTTCGTGGTCCGGTCCAGCTCCAGCAGCCGTTCCTCGTCGAGGGCCTCGAGGACGTAGCGAAAGCTCATGATCACTGCCTGGTGCGCGAACATCCAGACGCGGGCGCCGTCGTACCCGCGGCTCAGGTCGGCCATCAGGCTGCGCACCCGGAGCGCGACGTCGCACCAGCTCTCGCCCGAGGGCGGTTGGTAGTAGAACTTGCCGAGCTTGTCGCGGCGGTCGGCCTCGTCGGGGTACTCCGCTCGGATGCCTTGCCAGGTCAGGCCGTCGAACAGCCCGAGGTCACGTTCGCGCAGGCGCTCGTCGTACTCGATCTCCAGGCCGAGACCCTGGACGGCGCGACGTGCGGTCTCGGCGGCGCGACGGTACGGCGAGCTCAGCACCAGCTCGGGACGGCTGTCCTCCTCGGTCCGCTCCAGCCATCGGCCGACCCCGTCCGCCTGCCGGAGGCCGAGCTCGGTGAGCTCCACATCGGCGTCCCGGGCGGAGAGGTCGAGCCGGTCCGCCTCGTCCTCGCGAGCCCTGGCATCGGCGAGGTTTCCGACGCTCTCACCGTGCCTGACCAGCACCAGCTCCTCGGTGCCGGTGCGCCATCCGGCCAGCATCAGGTCTCCTCCGTGCGCGGCCGGCGCAGCACGCCGATGGACCGCTCGGTGACGGTGAACTCGGTGCCGGCGAGCAGGTAGGGGGTCTGGTCGAAGACCGAGGGGGCGCTGCCGACCTGGTCGTCGCCGGTGTCGAGCAGCATGTGCCAGCCATCGCCGTAGATCTCGTCGGGGATCGTGAACGTGGCCGGTTCGTGGTCGGCGTTGAACGCGATCAGGAACGAGTCGTCGACCACCTGCTCGCCGCGGCGGTCCGGCTCCGGGATCGCGTCGCCGTTGAGGAACAGCATCACCGACCGGGCATGCTCCTCCGACCAGTGCGCGTCCTTCATGTCGTCGCCGTTGGGCCGGAACCAG
>JAICRS010000252.1 GCA_025966335.1 Nocardioidaceae bacterium | reverse complement strand
TTCGCGTCTGACCCCGGGTGTTGTCACCGTCATCGTCGACCCCGGCCGCACGCGCCCGGTCACCACCACGAGTCCGCGTCCGCGTCTGACCCCGGGTGTTGTCGCCCGTGTCGTCGTCATCGTTGTCATCGACGAGGACGAGCTCGGTGACGTTGTCCTCGCGCTGGGTGATGGCGTCGTCACCGATGTTCGGCGACGCAGTGGAGGGGATCGTCAGTGCGCCTACGCCGACCATGCCGGCAAGACCGATGGTGCTGAACGTGAAGATCTTCCTGTTCATGGTTCCACCCTTCGGGATTTCCGCAGACCCGTTGCCTGCTTGGTGATTCCACGATGTGATGCGCAGGTTAGGTGGGTGTGAGAGGTGCGTGAGACCGGTCTCATCTTCGCGCCGCTCCGCACAAGAAGACCGCTCCGGCCACGAGGGCGGGAGCGGTCTTCTCGGGCGGGATGCCCGGGCCTGTGGTGGTCAGCGCACCTTGAAGCCGGCGAGCCGGCCACGCGGTGCCCGTTCCAGGGCCGGCTGGAGCCCTTCGGCCAGCTCGTGCGGCATCGGACGGTTCATCGGGTCCGGCTCGAGGCAGGCGTACACCAGCTTCGCGACGTCGTCGGCGATGTGATCAGGCATCGAGTAGGGAAGGTCGACCAGCTGCGGGAAACGGCCGGCCGGCTCCGGAGCATCCGCCACCCCGTCGTCGTACGCCTTGTATCCCGTGATCGCCTCGAAGAGCGAGGTGCCCAGGCCCCACATGTCGCTGGCGTAGCCCGGAATGCCGGTGTTCGGCGGGTCCACCTGCTCGGGCGCCATGTAGGCGTCGGTGCCGATCGGGTAGGTCAGCGCCTGCGCCGCGTCGATGGTGCGAGCGACGCTCAGATCGATCAGCCGCGCCGGTGCACCCATGATGATGTTGCTCGGCTTCACGTCGAGGTGGACGTAGCCGAGTCGGTGCAGGTAGTGCAGCGCCGACGACATCTCGATCGCCAGCGGCAGGTACTGCTGCTCGGGCAGCGGCCCGAACCGGCGGATCAGCGTGGACAGCCGGGGCCCGTCCAGCTGCTCGAGCACCACGTGCGGGCGCTCGCCCTCCAGCTCGGACCGCAGCCCACGAACCACGACCGGATGGTTGACCGCGGACAAGGTAGCCACCTCACGTCGCAGGCCACGCAGGGTCGACGCGTTCTCGACCTGCCCGGGACGGACCACCTTCACCACCACCGGTGCGTAGGTGATGTCGTCGAAGGCTAGGTACGCCTCGTAGGCCTCTCCCCCACCGAGCAGCTTCATCGCAGTGAGGTCGGTCGTGATCGAGTCGCCCTGGTGGAATCCCCACGAGTCGCGCGGCTTGCTCATCTCGCTTCTCCCTTGTCCCGGTCAGCCGTGGTCAGCGGTCGTCAGCCGCGCGTGTCGTTGCGCGAGCGGTCGTTGGTGCGGTTCTGCGACCAGTCACGGGTCCGGTCGCCGCCGTCGCGGGTCCAGTCCCGCGTCTTGTCGCTGCGGCTGAGGTCGCGGTCCCTGCTGACCTTGGTGAAGTTGCTGCGCGTGTTGTCGTTGCTGGCGCGGCTGAAGCCGGTGTTGCGCGAACGAGTCCGGGTGCCGGAGTTGGCGCCGGTGTCGTCGTCATCGTCGTCGTCGACCAGGACGAGCTCGGTGACGTTGTCCTCACGCTTGGTGATCGCGTCGTCGCCGAGGTTGGCGGCGACCGTGGTCGACGGGAAGGTCATGAGGCCGACACCGACCAGCCCGGCGAGTCCGAGAGTGCCGATCGGGAGGAGCTTCTTCATGGTCTTTCCACCTTTCGTTGGCCCGCGCATCGGGCCGTGGGTTGTCTTGACGAGACAACTCTGAGGCGAACAGGTGAGACGCCTATGAGGCGTCGATGAGACCGTTCTTATGAACTGCGGTTGCGGCCCCGCCGGCGGGGCGTACGGCGCGGCGCCGGCGACTCTGTCCGCGCCTGCGCCTGCGCCTGTACGAAGATCATGCCGGCGAAGATCGCGCAGGCGACGGCCAGCATCAGGTTGATCGGGTCGTAGGACGCCCATGCCAGTGGCAGCAGGACCGAGGTCAGCACCAGGATCACGTGCGAGGTGCGGAGTGAGAGCATCATGAAGCCGATCGTTGTTGCGGGATCCGCAGCACGTACCGTCGCGCCTGGACGCCCTGCCGCAGCCGCAGACAAGCGGCGCACGGATCGAGAGCGTCGCAGCAGCGGGCGTCGCGGGCCTGGGCAGCCAGCTGGTCTGCCTCCGCGATCAGGTGAACCAGGTTGAGCATCCGGAGTACCTCGTGCCGAGGGTGCCGAGCGCACCCTTGGCATCAGTGTGTCCGGGACCGGCTCACCTCAAACCGCGGCAACGTAAAAACTAGCTGGCCAGTCGCTCCATCGCGCAGGCCGGCGCCAACGCCAGCTCGGCGACCGCCCGCAGCGGACGCCGCGGAAACGCGATGACGAGACGCCGCGCGAGGACATGCCTCCGCCGTGCCATGCAGGTCCGACATGGCCGAAGCGCGTCACAGCATCGAGCCTTGCGCGCTTCTTCAGCAAGGCGGTCGGCTTCGACCGCCAGGTGAACCAGATCAAGCATTTTCGCTCCTCCCAGGCGACATGCTCACATCCAGGCCCGAGAGATGTGGTGCGTTCAGTTGTACCGGGGAGACGCGACATCGCCGAGCACATAACGCCGATTTTCGGGTCATATCGGACATTGGTCCGTTCGAACCACGCGGGACTGGCCCGAAGGGGCTATGGCGTTGAGGTGCTGTTCTCTCTGCCGGACGTCACTCTGCCGGGCGCGCCGGGCACCGAGGTGGCGCGAGCACGCACCTGGACACGCGCTCAGAGCATGGGCGAACCCGGACACGCGCTCAGAGATCGAGCGAGCCGACCCGATGCGCCTGGGAGACACCCGGGCCGACCCTCCCCGATGATGCGGCCGCAGGTCTCGGCGGGGGGATCGACTCAACCTGGGCACACCACCAACAGCGATGACGTTCCCCGCGAAGCGAAGAAGCATGTGGCCTCGCCGAACCGCAGCCGGATCGGTCTAGTCATCCGGTCAGGTCACCCGGCATCACGCATTCGAGGTACCCAGGAGTAAAGGGTTGCTCGGCCTCGGCAAAATCTTTCCGCACCCGGGTGCGGAACCAGGACCGAGACGTTCAATGGAAACGGTGGGCTTGCTCAAGCCCATCTCCTCCATAGGGACACCTCCGGCGCATTGCCGGAGGTGTTCTCTGCGTCGGGCGACGATCAGGCCTTCTCGCAGGCGATCCGGTCGTTGTCCCGGTCCAGGTCCGGGTTGTGGCGCTCGGCGCGCCAGTAGATCTTGTTGCTGCGCTTGAAGCTCGTCACCGCGGTGCCGCTGGTGTGGTCGTGCGCCTTGCTCGTGCCCACGCCATGCGGGAAGCGCTTGTTGAAGTTGGTGCAGTTGTCGTGGATCCCGGTGTCGTGCGCCTGCGCCGGCACGCCGACCGTGAGCGTGGTGCCGACGAGGCCGATGACTGCCGCTACGCCGATCCGACGGATTGCTTGCTGCATGGTTTCCCCTGAGTGACGGCGCATCCTCCAGTGGGGCACGCGATGAGGGGGACGCTACCTGCGCGTCAGTGCGCTGTCCGGCGAACCGGGCAAGGGACGCTCGGCCTACACACTCGCCAAGGCTCCATGTCGAGGCCGGGATACCGCTCGGCGACACCGGTCAAGGTCTGTGGGGTCCAGTAGGGATGTCCCGGCGGTGGGAACCCGAATAGTTCCAGTTGCCGTGGGCCGGCGTGCGCGACGAAGTCATACCAGTGGGGATCATGACTTCGGTCCGCCCACGCGTGTCTCTGAGCCCATTCCACGGCGGCGGGCCGGTAGTTGAGGTGCATGGTGAACCTGGCACCTCGGGGCTGGGTGATAGCGGCCCCCCGGTGAAGGGTTCCGAGCTGAAAGGCTACGACCGTGCCGGCCTTCCCGGTGGCGGGGACCTCTCTGGCGTACAGGTCTGGTCGACCCGTCGTCGCCACGAATCCGCCTCCGCTGTCCAGGGAGTCGGTTCGTGGGAAGAAGTTCGGCTTCGCCGGCAGCGCGTCGGTCTCGTTCGACCTTGCCACCAGCCTTGGTGCGCCTAGTTCAGCTGTCACATCGGACAAGAACACGAAGA
>JAICRS010000030.1 GCA_025966335.1 Nocardioidaceae bacterium | reverse complement strand
CGGCACGATGATCACCGTCTACATCACCGTGCTGATCCTGGTGCTGAAGATCTTCGACATCATCTACGTCACCACCAACGGCCGCGACGGCACCAACGTCATCGCGAACCTGTTCTTCCAGGAGATCTTCCGCACCGGAGACAACGGCGTCGCGTCCGCGATCGTGGTCATCCTGCTGATCGCCGTCACTCCGGTCCTCGTCTACCAGGTCCGGCACTTCCGTCGAGAGGAGACCGAGCGATGAGCGCACCCGAGGGCAAGCGGTCACGCAGCTGGTTCTCCATCATCATGATGGTGTTCCTCTGCATCCTGTGGAGCGTCCCGACGCTGGGCCTCCTGATCAGCTCGTTCCGACCGCGGATCGAGATCGAGCGGTCCGGCTGGTGGACGGCGCTGTTCAACCCGTTCAGCTCGGACTGGACGTTCAACAACTACTCGACGGTGCTGACCGAGGGCGAGATGGACCTCGCGTTCATCAACAGCATCGTCGTCGCGATCCCGGCGACGATCCTGCCGATCATGTTCGCGGCCTTCGCCGCCTACGCGTTCACGTTCATGAGCTTCCGCGGCAAGGACTTCATCTTCGTCCTGATCGTGGCGCTGATGGTGGTGCCGATCCAGGCGGCGTTCGTGCCGCTGCTGACCCTGTTCGGGCCTGACGGACTGGGCATCAACGGGCAGTTCCTCGCCGTGTGGCTGTTGCACACCGGGTTCGGCATGCCGCTGGCGATCTACACGATCCGCAACTACATGAGCACGCTGCCGCGGACGGTGATCGAGTCCGCCAAGATCGACGGGGCCACCCACTTCCAGACCTTCTGGCGGCTGATCGTGCCGATGTCGATCCCCGTGCTCGCCGCGTTCGCGATCCTGCAGTTCGTCTGGGTCTGGAACGACCTGCTGATCGCGCTGCTGTTCCTCGGCGCCGGCGACAACTCGACGGTGATCGTCAACCTGGCCAGCATGCTCGGCACGCAGGGTCAGGGCGCGGAGCTGCTGACCGCGGGCGCGTTCATCTCGATGATCGTCCCGCTGCTGGTGTTCTTCGGGCTCCAGCGCTACTTCGTCCGCGGACTCACGGCCGGCGCCGTAAAGGGGTGAGCCTCGGTTCCTTACCGGCGAGCAGCAGGCACCAGTCTGCTGCTCGCCGCATGTGACGACGGGTCCGGGAACACGGTCCCGCTGCTGCTGCACTGGGGTGCGGACCTCGGTGAGCTGACCGCCGACGACGCCGCTGCCTTCGTCACGGCGAGGGCACCGACCGTCCCGCACAGTGCACTGGACGCACCGCGCGTGCTCGGGGTGCTGCCCGAGTCGGTGAGCGGGTTCACCGGGACGCCCGCCGTGCAAGGCTTCCCCGTCGTACGCGGCGACCACCCCGACGACAGCCTGCTCGTCTCCGGGATCGTGGCGCCGCACGCGTCCGAGGCGGTGTACGTGATCGCTGCCGTGGCGACCTCCACCACGCAGGCGCCGGTGCCGGCCCGGCTGTCTGGTCTAGACCGTTCCGAGCGGTACCACGTGGCGCAGGTCGGGCCGGCCGTGCAGGGGCCGCGTGTCGACCTGGGCGACTCGTGGCTGGACGGGGAACCGTTGCTGCTGCCGGGATCGGTGCTCGGGTCGGCCGGGATCCGGCTTCCGGTGATGGCCCCGGAGTCCGCCCGGGTCCTGCGGACGGGCCCGCCGACGTGGTGCAGGACACGGCCTGACCTGCGCGGATCCGGTCCCCCGAATTTGCGTCGAGATAGTTGAATCCGGCATGGTGGTTGTCTTCCCCCGCGTATCTGCGCGCGCCGAGTGAAGCCCTGTAGCCAATTCGTCTGCGAGTACATCTGTGCCACGCCGCGACCAGTACGTTCCGAAGCACCGGAACGCACCCGCCGAGCCAGCCGTCAAGAAGAGCCTTCGCAAGTCCGTCCTGTTCTCCGGGGTGGCCGTCGCCGCCACCGGGCTCGCCGTGTCCGGCGGCGTGCTCGCCCAGGAGAGCGCTCCCGCCGGCGCCTCGACGGGCGCCATCTCGACCGTCCGGTCCGACCGCCTCCAGCCGTCCACGGCTCCTGCCAGTGATCGCGGCCAGCAGGTGTCCCGGTCCAGCGAACGAGCCCCGCTCGATCCGGCGAAGAAGGATGCGCTGAGCCAGGAGTCGGGCGGCCAGGTCACCAAGACCGAGGACCTGACCACTGAGGACCCGCGAACCATCGCCCGTGCGATGCTCGGCGACTACGGCTTCAGCGAGGCCGAGTTCAGCTGCCTCGACGCGCTGTGGGTCAGCGAGAGCGACTGGGACATGCACGCCGACAACCCGACCTCGTCGGCGTACGGCATCCCGCAGGCGCTGACCGGCGGCACGCACGACCTCCCCGGCGACTACATGACCAACCCGGTCAGCCAGATCGAGTGGGGTCTCTGGTACATCGAGAACAGCTACGGCTCGCCCTGCTCCGCTTGGGAGTTCAAGCAAGCCAACAACTGGTACTGACCCCCACCCCTCCTGTTGAAACGTGGGTTTTTTCCCGTTGAAACGCGCGAAATTCCCGGTTGAAACGCGGGAAATTCGCGCCGGGAGCCCGAAGGCGTACGTCGTATGCGCTTCCGTCCACTGCGGACGCCACGCGGAAGAACACCACGTTTCGACCGGGACTTCTCCACGTCTCGAGTGCGAATTCTGCGCGTATGAACGGGGAAGTTTGCGCGTCTCGACGGGAGGGGCTGGGATCGGTCGGGTGGGTAGGACTAGGGGCGGGTAGGACTAGGGGCGGGTCATCCGTGCCACGTCGAGGGCCTCGTCGAGCTGCTGCTCGGTGAGGTCGCCCTGTTCCACGAAGCCCATCTCGAGCACCACCTGCTTGATGGTCTTCTCCTCGGCCAGCGACTTCTTCGCGACCTTGGCCGCGTTCTCGTAGCCGATGTAGCGGTTCAGCGGGGTGACCACCGACGGTGAGGACTCCGCGTAGGTCCGCATCCGTTCCTCGTTCGCGGTGATCCCGTCGATGCACCGGTCGGCGAGCAGTCGGCTGCTGGTCGACAGCAGCCGGATCGACTCGAGCAGGTTGCGCGCAAGCACCGGCATCATCACGTTCAGCTCGAAGTTGCCGGACGCGCCGGAGACGGTGACCGTGGTGTCGTTGCCGATCACCTGCGCACACACCATCAGCGTCGCCTCGGGAAGCACCGGGTTCACCTTGCCCGGCATGATGCTGGACCCGGGCTGCAGGTCGGGCAGGTTGATCTCGGCGAGTCCGGTGCGCGGGCCCGACGACATCCAGCGCAGGTCGTTGCAGAGCTTCGTCAGGCTGACCGCGACCGTCTTCAGCTGACCGGACAGCTCGACCAGCGCATCGCGAGCACCCTGTGCCTCGAAGTGGTCGCGGGCCTCGGTGAAGGGCAGCCCGGTGGAGTCGGCGAGCTCGGCGATGACCCGCGCCGCGAAACCCTCCGGGGTGTTGATGCCGGTTCCGACCGCGGTCCCGCCCAACGGCAGCTCCGCCACCCGTGGGAGGGTCGCCTCGAGCCGTTCGATGCCGAACCGGACCGCGGCGGCGTACCCGCCGAACTCCTGGCCGAGCATCACCGGCGTGGCGTCCATCAGGTGCGTCCGGCCGGACTTCACCACGTCCTTGAACTCCGCGGCCTTCCGCTCGAGCGCGGCGGCGAGGTGGTCCAGTGCGGGGATCAGCTGCTGCGTCGTGGAGGAGGTGGCAGCGACGTGGATCGAGGTCGGGAACGTGTCGTTGCTGGACTGGCTGGCGTTGACGTGGTCGTTGGGGTGTACGCCGGTCGGAGCGGCGGCCTCGTCCTTCGACGCGAGGGTGGCCAGCACCTCGTTCATGTTCATGTTCGACGAGGTCCCGGACCCGGTCTGGAACACGTCGATCGGGAAGTGGTCGTCGTACGTCCCCGCGGCCACGGCCTCGGCCGCGTCGACGATCGCCTTCGCCATCTGCCGGTCGATCACGCCGAGCTCGGCGTTGACCTTGGCGGCGGCCGCCTTCACCTGGGCCATCGCCTGGATGTGAGCCGGTTCCAGGGTGGTGCCGCTGATCGGGAAGTTCTCCACGGCCCGTTGCGTCTGCGCCCGCCACAGGGCGTCCGCGGGGACCTGGACCTCACCCATGCTGTCGTGCTCGGTGCGGAAGTCAGCCATGGGCCGAGACTACGCGTTGCGTGAGAGGTACAACCAGTAGTGCTCGTCGCGGCTCTGCAGGGTCACGTCGTAGGGGATCGCCACCACGTTCCCGAACACCTCCCGCATCTGCTCGTTCAGATCGGCCGACTCCGCCGCCGACCAGATCACCAGCGCGCCGCCGGGCCGCAGCGCCGAGCGGGTCTGTTCGAGGAACGTGCGTTGGTAGATCGCCTCGTTCTCGGCGTACACCAGGAAGCCGGGCCCGTTGTCGATGTCGAGCAGGACCAGGTCGTACGCCGCCGGGGTCGCCTCGGCCATCGCCACGCGGATGTCGGCGGTCATCACGCTGAGCCGTTGGTCCGCGAGGTACGCCGGGCCGTGGGGGACCGTGCCATCGCGCATCCACTGCACCAGGGCGTCCTCGATCTCGACGACCACGAGCTTCTCGACGCGTTGGTCGGCGAGCACCTCGTGCATCGTGAAGCCGAGACCGAGCCCGCCCACCACCACGTTGCGAGGGTTCTCCACCTGCTTCAGTGCCGCCGTGGCGAGGCCCTTCTCGCTGTTGGTCTCCAGGGTGTCCATCACGAACACCCCGTTGACGCGTAGCTCGAGCACAGCCGGCGCCTGCTCGGGTGCGTCGGAGTCGCGCCGTTCCCGCAGCACGATCTCGCCGCGCTCGGACTCGGCCCGGGCCACGTCGACGTACTCCATCGAACTCCTACCGTCATCAGAAACAAGTCGCCGAACCGCAACGACCGTTGCGGTTCACGTGCGTGGGAACGGTAGCGGACATTGCTTTCGGGCAGCCGTTGCGGTTCACGTGCGCGGTCACGGTAGTCGGACCGCCAGGCGGAGATCAGACCTTCTCGGCGGAACGGGTGCGCACGGTCAGCGCGATCGGCTTGCTGGTCTCGGCGAAGAAGTCGTTGCCCTTGTCGTCGACGACGATGAACGCGGGGAAGTCCTCGACCTCGATCTTCCACACCGCTTCCATGCCGAGCTCGGGGTACTCCAGCACGTCGACCTTCTTGATGCAGTCCTGCGCGAGCCGGGCAGCCGGGCCGCCGATCGAGCCGAGGTAGAACCCGCCGTGGGTGTCACACGCGCGGGTCACCTGCACCGACCGGTTGCCCTTGGCCAGCATCACCATCGAGCCACCGGCCGCCTGGAACTGGTCGACGTAGGAGTCCATCCGGCCGGCGGTGGTCGGCCCGAACGAGCCGGACGCGTAGCCCTCGGGGGTCTTGGCCGGCCCGGCGTAGTAGACGGCGTGATCCTTCATGTACTGCGGCATCGGCTCGCCGGCGTCCAGCCGCTCCTTGATCTTGGCGTGCGCGATGTCGCGCGCCACCACCAGCGGACCGGTCAGCGACAGTCGGGTCTTCACCGGGTACCGCGACAGCTCAGCGCGGATCTCGTCCATCGGCCGGTTGAGGTCGATCTTCACGACGTCGTCGGACAGCTTCTCGTCGGTGGTCTCGGGCAGGTACTTCGCCGGGTCCCGTTCGAGCTGCTCGAGGAACACGCCGTCCGCGGTGATCTTGCCCAGCGCCTGCCGGTCGGCCGAGCAGGACACCGCGATCGCCACCGGCACCGAGGCGCCGTGGCGAGGCAGCCGCACAACCCGAACGTCGTGACAGAAGTACTTCCCGCCGAACTGCGCACCGATCCCGAAGGACTGGGTCAGCTTGAACACCTCCTCCTCGAGCTCGAGGTCGCGGAACCCGTGCGCGCTCATCGACCCGGAGGTCGGCAGGTTGTCGAGGTAGTGCGCCGAGGCGTACTTCGCGGTCTTCATCGCGAACTCAGCCGAGGTGCCGCCGATCACGACGGCGAGGTGGTACGGCGGGCAGGCGGCTGTTCCGAGGGAGCGGATCTTCTCGTCGAGGAACTCGATCATCCGCGTCGGATTGAGGATCGCCTTCGTCTCCTGGAACAGGAAGGACTTGTTGGCCGAGCCACCGCCCTTGGCCATGAACAGGACCTTGTACTCCGGCGGCCGGCCGTCGACGGCCGGGGTGGAGTAGAGCTCGACCTGCGCGGGGAGGTTGGTGCCGGTGTTCTTCTCCTCCCACATGCTCAGCGGAGCGAGCTGGCTGTAGCGCAGGTTCAGCTTCGTGTAGGCGTCGTACACGCCCTTGCTGATCCACTCGCCATCGTCGGCGCCGGTGAGCACGCCCTCGGACTTCTTCCCCATCACGATCGCGGTGCCCGTGTCCTGGCACATCGGCAGCACGCCGCCGGCGGAGATGTTCACGTTCTTCAGCAGGTCGAGCGCCACGAACCGGTCGTTGCCGCTGGCCTCGGGGTCGTCGATGATCCGCCGTAGCTGGGCCAGGTGCGCCGGCCGCAGGTAGTGCGCAATGTCGTGCATGGCCTCGGCGGTCAGCAGGCGCAGCGCAGCCGGGTCGACCTGGAGGAACGTGCGGCCGTTCGCCTCGAAGGTGCTGATCCCCTCCGTGCTCACCAGCCGGTAGGGCGTGTCGTCCGCACCGATCGGCAGCAGGTCGGAGTAGCGGAAGTCGGGCTGGTCACTTGGATGCGGGCTCACGGTCGGGAGGGCTCCTTGGAGACAGGCATATCTGCGACACCGAGCGTAATCGACGGGGTTAGGCTGTCCATCATGGAGGGACGCCCCGAACGCCGCATGCAGCCGCACGACGCAAGCCAGCTGAGGATCTCCGACGACGACCGGCACCGGGTCGCCGAAGTGCTTCGGCATGCCGCCGGCGAGGGTCGGATCGACTTCGAGGAGCTCGACCAGCGGCTCGAGGAGGCGTACGCCGCGAAGACCTATGCCGACCTCGTCCCCATCACGGCTGACCTGCCGACGCATCCGGCCACCCAGCCGAGCACCCCTCCCGCCGTACACCAGCCCACGTCGCTCGCGCCGGCGTCGAGCTACGCGAACTCCGTCGCGATCATGTCCGAGACCAAGCGGCAGGGATCGTGGCTGGTGCCCGCGCAGCACACCGCCTTCTCGATGATGGGCTCGGTCCAGCTCGACCTGCGGGAGGCGCAGTTCGCGGCGCGCGAGGTCACGATCTATGCGAACTCGATCATGGGCGACGTCCGGATCATCGTAAACGCGCACACCCGCGTGATCGTCGACGGTGTGGCGATCATGGCCGAGTTCACCGAGGCACGGGAGAAGGTGCCCGCCGAGCTCACCCCGGACTCACCGGTGGTCCGGGTGAAGGGGTTTGCGCTGATGGCCGGGGTGACCGTGCAGCGCAAGGCGATGCCGGGGCAGAGCCGCAAGCGCCTCGGCTGGAACCAGTGACGGCTGCATCACCAAGTGGTGACAGGTCGCCGGTCGGGCGGCAAGACTGTCGAGCATGCGCCAGCTGACATCGCTTGATGCCCAGTTCCTCAACGTCGAGTCCCCGACCACGGTCGGCCACGTCGGCAGCCTGATCCTGCTCGACCCCTCCACCGCGCCCGGCGGCGAGTGGACGCTGGAGTCGGTGCGTGCGGTCCTCGAGCCGCGGCTGCACCTCGCCGAGCCGTTCCGGCAGCGCCTGGTCTCGGTGCCGCTCGGGTTGGGCCGGCCGTACTGGATCGACGACCCGGACTTCGACATCGAGTTCCACCTGCGGGAGGTGGCGCTGCCGAGCCCCGGCACCCGCGAGCAGCTCGGCGAGCAGGTTGCCCGGATCCACGCCCGGCCCCTGGACCGGACCCGGCCGCTGTGGGAGACCTACGTGATCACCGGGGTCGAGGGCGGCAAGGTCGCGTTCTACTCCAAGGTGCACCACGCCGCGATCGACGGTGTCTCGGGCGCCGAGATCCTCGAGACCGTCATGGACGTCACCCCCGAGCCGCGGATCGTCGAGCCGGAGCCCGATGCCTTCCTACCGCGACAGATGCCGTCGATGGTCGGCCTGGTCCGACGCGGCCTGCGCGGGGCGATGGTCAACCCGATCGAGGTGCTGCGCACCGTCCCGAAGTCGCTCGGCTACATCGACGAGCTGCCCGGTGCCACGAACTTCCCTGGCGTTCGCCTGCTCAGCGACACCGCGAGCGCGGTCGCCCGCCTGCTGGGGGAGGAGCAGCCCGACGCCGGCCACCGGGCGCTGCACGCTCCGCGGACCCCGCTGAACGGACCGATCACGCCGCACCGGCGGTTCGCGTTCGGGGCGGTGCCGATGGCCGACGTCAAGCTGGTCAAGAACCACTTCCACATGACCGTCAACGACGTGGTGATGGCACTGACCGCGTCCGCGTTGCGACGGTGGCTGCTCGACCACGACGCGCTGCCGAGTGTGCCGCTGGTGGTGGCGGTGCCGGTTTCGATCCGCGCGGAGGACCAGAAGGGCGCGCACGGCAACCAGGTCTCGGTGATGATGGCCGAGCTGCCTACTCACGTCGCCGACCCGCACGAGCGGCTGTGCGCGATGCGCGACTCGATGCAGGAGGCCAAGCGGCACTTCGAGACGATCCCGGCGACGTTGCTGCAGGACCTCTCCAACCTGATCCCGACCGCTCTGTCGGGGCTGGCCGCCCGTGCCCTGTTCAAGCTCGCCACGGTGCCCGGCGTGCTGTTCAACCTGTTCGTCAGCAACGTGCCCGGTCCGCAGCTGCCGCTCTACATCGCCGGCGCGAAGGTCGAGGGCATCTACCCGGTCTCGGCGGTCACCGACATGAGCGGCGGCCTGAACATCACGCTGTTCTCCTACAACGGCGCGCTCGACTTCGGGCTGATCGCCTGCCGCGAGATGCTGCCGGACGTGTGGAACCTGATCGAGTACCTGCACGACGCGATGGCGGAGATGGTCGCGCTGGTGCCCGGTGGCTCGCAGGGCGGCCCTTCCTCCGCCGGCCCGGGATCAGCGGCGCCGGAATCAGCCCCGCCGGTCGCGCGGGCGGCGCGGAAAAGTGCGGCGAAGCAGCAGCCGGCCGCCGGGAGAGCAGCGCCGAAGAAGACAGCGACGACGAAGAGCGCGACGAAGAAGCCGGTACCGGGTTCGTCCTAGTCGAGCACCGGCTTCGGGTCCCTAGTCGGGTGTCCCAGCGGCGGGCCCACGGCGCGAACCCTCCCGTCGTACGCCGAGCCGCCCAGTTCCCGTCGTACGCCGAACCCGCTCACTCAGTTGCAACGGCAGGCGATCCGGTGCTCAGAAGGCGCCGATGCGACTGACCCAGGCACGATGCATCCCCGACTGTCGCAACCGCACACGTGTGCCGGAGTTGCACGTCCCGCGCACGGAACCGTGCAACTGGGGCACACCTGTGCTGTTGTGGCTACCTCTTCTTGGCGGCCTTCGCGGCCCGGTCGGCGTTGCGGCGGATCGCGTCGACGAACGTCTCGTGCAGCGGGATCGGCAGGTCGTGGCCCATCCCGGGCACCAGCAGCAGCTCGCAGCCGGGGATCGCCCGTGCGGTGGCACGACCACCGGAGACGTGCACCATCCGGTCGTTCGTGCCGTGGATCACCAGCGCCGGGATCCGCAGCCCGCGCAGGTGGCGGGACCGGTCAGGCTGCGCGACGACCGCCAGCATCTGCCGCATCACGCCGGCGGGGTCCACGCCGCGGTCGAAGGTCTCGGCGGCGCGCTCGCGCACGGTGTCGGCGGTGTCCGGGTAGAGCGGCGAGCCGATCATCTTCCACAGCCGCGCTGAGGTATCGATGTAGGCCTCGCGGCTCTTCTGTCGCTTGGCCAGCAGCATCGGCGCCAGCCGGGGGTCCTGCCAGCCGACCGAGCGGCGACCGGTGGTGGACATGATCGAGGTCAGCGAGCGGACCCGGGACGGGTCGTCGAGGGCCATCGTCTGCACGATCATCCCGCCCATGGAGATCCCGAGCAGGTGGGCGGAGCCGAGACCGAGGTGGTCCAGCAGCGCGAAGCCGTCCGCGGCCATGTCGGAGAGCGTGTACGGCGCCCGCACCCTCAGCCCACTGAACGCCCGGGCCAGGGTCTTGCGGGTCACCCGGCGCGGAATCTTCGTGGAGCGGCCCACGTCGCGGTTGTCGAAGCGGATGACGTAGAAGCCGTTGTCGGCGAGCATCCGGCAGAAGTCGGGGTTCCACCAGGTCATCGGCCCGCCCAGCCCCATCACCAGCAGCAGCGGGTCGCCGGCCGGGTCGCCGAACGTCTCGTAGCAGATGTCGACCCCTGTCGACAGGGTCGCAACCTGCTCCCCGGAGGTGGTGGCCCGGGGTTCGGACGTGCTGGTCATCGCTCACCTCTCGAAACTGCTTGTTACTGGCCAGTTTATCTTCACCGTTCAAGCCGGTCGGGACGGGCGCGCTGCAGGTAACGATCGGGTGTTGTTGCGCATGATTTCCGATTTATGTGGTTACCGTCACATCATGGGCTCGCCGCTTGGTGCGTTTCTCTGTCCCCCCGGGTACGCCGGGCCGAGCGGGCTGCGTGCGATCGCCCGGGAGAGCAGCGCCGTGGTGGAGGCCGCCAGGCTGGTACGACGCACCGCGTGCGACCGCGTCCACCGCCGCGACACGCCCTACGCCGGAAGCAGACCGACCCGGTCGCTCGACCCGGTGGTCCTGGTCCCCGGCTTCATGGCCGGTGACACCACGCTCCTGCTGATGTCACGGCACCTGCGCCGTCTGGGCTACCGCACCTACCGCTCCACGATGCACGCCAACGTCGGCTGCACGCAGGAAGCCTCCTACGCGCTCGAACGCCGGGTGGAGGCGATCACGATCCGGCGCGAGCGCAAGGTGACGATCATCGGGCACAGCCTCGGTGGTCTGCTGGCCCGCGGGATCGCCGCCCGCCGGCCCGACCTCGTCGACGGGATCATCACGATGGGCAGCCCGATGCTGGCACCGGGCGCCGTACACCCGGTGCTGGCCTTCGACCTGGCCCTGGTCATCGCGCTGCGCCGCGCGGGCCTCGGCTCGATGATGGGGGAGGACTGCACGTCCGGCGACTGTGCCCGGCTCAGCTGGGAGCAGGCCCAGGCGCCGCTCGCGAGCGGCGTCGGGTTCACCTCGATCTTCTCCCGCCGCGACGGCGTCGTGGACTGGCGCAGCTGCCTGGATCCGGCCGCACACACGGTCGAGGTGCGCACCAGCCACCTCGGCATGGCCTTCGACCCGGTGGTCCTCGACGCGGTCGCCGGCGAGCTCGCGCAGGGCCGGGAACGGCGCACGTCCGAGGTCAGGAAACCGGCCAGGTTGGCGGTAGTTCCAGACGTCTCGGCGGGTTAGCCCCACGCCGGGAACAGGTCACCGCGGCGGCCGCCATCGCGCCCTCCAGCAGCGTGCACACGTGGTCCTTCCCGAGGGCGGCGAGCATCCCGGGCCGCAGCAGGTCCCATGAGGTGAGGATCGCCAGTGTGGCGGCCATGAACGAGTCGCCCGCGCCGACGGTGTCCACGACCGCGGTGGGCGGCGTCGGCGCGGCCACCTCGAACGCCTCCCGGAACGCCCTGGCACCCGCGTCCCCGGCGGTGACGACCACCAGCTCGGTCTCCGGGCCGGCGAGGAGCTCGGCGGCCAGCGCCTCGACCGGCTCGCCAGGCCGCAACACGTGCAGGTCCTCGTCGCTGACCTTCACCAGCCGGCTCTCGGCGGCAAGGGCGGCCACGTCTCGCCAGCTCTGCCGGCGGTCGGTCACGAAGGCGGGACGCACGTTCGGGTCGTAGCTGACGAAGACATCGCGCTCGCGGGCCTCCCGCACCAGGTCGCGCACGACGTCGCGACCGGGTGGGAGCACCGCGCCGAGGGAGCCGACGTGCAGCCCCGAGCAGTCCGGCAGGTCCAGCGGTCGCAGGTCCCAGGCCACGTCGAAGTCGTAGCTGGCCGCGTTGCGCGAGTCGAGCCGCGCGGTCGCCGTACTCGTCCGCGAGCCCGGCACCACCGACGCGGGATGCAGGTCGACGCCACTGTCGCGCAGGTGCCCGGCCACCGCGCGGCCGTGCTCGTCGTCGCCGATCCGGGTGACCAGCACCGTGGGTACGTCGAGCCGGGCCAACCCGACCGCGACGTTCATCGGCGACCCTCCGACCGCGGCGGACCGGGCACCGTCCTGGGCGGTGACCACGTCGACGAGGGACTCACCGACCACGACGAACGGCGCGGTGGTCACGGCATCAGCGCCCGAAGTCGACCGCGGCGTACGACTTGAGCTTCTGCAGCTTGTGGTCGCTGGTGATCGAACGGATCGTGCCGCTGCGCGAGCGCATCACCAGCGAGTGCGTGCTCGCGCCGCCGGCGCGGTAGCGGACGCCCTTCATCAGCTCGCCGTCGGTGATCCCGGTGGCCACGAAGAACACGTCGTCGCCGCTGACCAGGTCGTTGGTGTAGAGCACGTTGTCCGGGTCGAGGTCGTGGCCGGCGTCGATCGCCTTCTGCCGCTCCTCGTCGCCGGTGGGCCACAGCCGACCCTGGATCACGCCGTCCAGGCACTTCATCGCGCAGGCGGCGATGATCCCCTCGGGAGTGCCGCCCACGCCGAGCAGCAGGTCGATGCCGGTGTCCGGCCGGGCGGCCATGATCGCGCCCGCCACGTCACCGTCGGTGATGAACTTGATCCGCGCGCCGGTGTCCCGGATCTCCTTGGCGATCTGCTCGTGCCGGGGCCGGTCCAGCAGCACCACGGTGACGTCCTCGGGTGCGCTGCCCTTGGCCTTGGCGACCTGGTGGATGTTCTCCGCGATCGGGTAGCGGATGTCGACGACGTCGGCGGCCTCCGGGCCGGTGACCAGCTTCTCCATGTAGAACACCGCCGACGGGTCGAACATCGACCCGCGCGGGGCGACCGCCATCACCGAGATCGCGTTCGCCATCCCCTTGGCGGTCAGCGTCGTGCCGTCGATCGGGTCGACCGCCACGTCGCACTCCGGCCCGGTTCCGTCGCCGACCTCCTCGCCGTTGAACAGCATCGGCGCGTTGTCCTTCTCGCCCTCACCGATCACCACGACGCCGCGCATGCCGACCGTGGAGATCAGCTTCCGCATCGCGTTGACCGCGACCCCGTCCGCGCCGTTCTTGTCGCCGCGGCCCACCCACCGACCGGCGGCCATCGCCGCGGCCTCCGTGACCCGGACCAGCTCGAGAGCCAGGTTGCGGTCGGGCGCCTCGTGCGCGGCGGACAGATCGGGAGGAAGAACGGTGTCAGACATAACGTGATGGTAACGGAGCGGGCGGCTCGGCAGCAGATGCGCCGTAGACGGCAAGCTCGGTGGCCTTCACCGCGGCCCACACCCGGCGGCCCGGAACCAGCTCGAGCCGGGCCGCGGACGCGGGCGTCACGTCCGCGATCAGCGGGGCGGCGCCGGCGTCGAGGTGCACCCGCACCGCCGCACCGTGGGGTACGACGGAGCGCACCACCCCGGACCACCGGTTCCGGGCCGACCCGGTCGGTTCGCCGACGGTCAGCGACACCGTCTCGGGGCCGAAGCTGACGAAGACGTCCCCGTCGAAGGGCGTGGTGGTCACCAGCGACGTGCCGTCGGCCAGGCGTACGTCGGTGACGGTGCTGTGTCCGCGGAGCACGTTCAGCCCGACCAGGCGGGCGACGTGGTCGGTGCGGGGCCGCTGGGCCACCTCGTCAGGAGTGCCGGCCTGGGCGATCCGGCCCTCGTCGAGCACGACCACCCGGTTCGCGATCGTCATCGTGTCGATCGCGTCGTGGGTGACCAGGATGCTCACCCCGCCGAAGTCAGCGAGGTGCCGGGCCAGCTCGAACCGCAGCGCCATCGCCACCGAGACGTCGAGCGCGGCCAGCGGCTCGTCCAGGAGCAACAGGGTCGGGTCGGTGGCCAGCGCCCGGGCGATGGCGACCCGCTGCGCCTGCCCGCCGGACAGCTGGTGCGGACGCCGGTCGGACAGTGCTCCCACTCCGACGCGTTCGAGCCAGGTGTGCGCGACCCGCCTCGCCTCCCGCCGCCCGCTGCCACGGCTGCGCGGGCCGAACGCGACGTTGTCGAGCGCGTCGAGGTGCGGGAACAGCAGGTGCTGCTGGAAGACCATCCCGATGTCGCGCTGCTGCGGCGGCGTCGGCGTCCCGGCACCCGCCCAGGTGACGCCCTCACAGGTGACCGTGCCGGCGTCGAGCGGCAGCAGGCCGGCGAGCGCGCGCAGCAGCGTGGTCTTGCCGGCGCCGTTGGGTCCGATCACCGCGACCACGTCACCGGGCTCGGCGGCCAGGCTCACGTCGAGCGTGTGGCCGGCACGCCGCACGACCACGTCCGCCTCCAGGAACGCGCTCATCTCGCCGCCTGCCCGAACCAGCGTTCCCGGAGCAGGGCCAGCACGGCCACCGAGACCACGAGCAGGATCAGCGAGAGCACCACTGCGGCCTCGGGGTCGGACTGCAGCGCGGTGTAGACGGCCAGCGGCATCGTCTGGGTGCTGCCCGGGTAGTTGCCGGCGAAGGTGATCGTGGCCCCGAACTCGCCGAGTGCACGCGCCCAGCCCAGCACCAGGCCGGCCGCGATTCCCGGGAGAGCCAGCGGCACGGTGACCCGGGCGAAGATGCCCCAGCGGTCGGCGCCGAGGACCGCCGCCACGTCGTCGTAGGCACGGTTCGTCGCGCGCAGCGCGCCCTCGATGCTGATCACCACGAACGGCAGCGCCACGAACGTCTGGGCGAGCACCACCGCGGTGGTGGTGTAGGGGATGGTCAGGTCGAACCAGTCGCGCAGCGGCCCGCCGACCACCCCGTTGCGGCCGAACGCGCTCAACAGCGCCACGCCGGCGACCACCGGCGGCAGCACCAGGGGGACGGTGACCAGGGCCCGCAGCAGCGACCGGCCCCGGAACGCGGTCCGCGCCAGCACCCACGCCAGCGGCAGTCCCATCACCAGGCACAGCACCGACGCGATCGTCGCGGTCACCACCGAGAGCCGCAGCGCCATCAGGATCTCCGGGTCGGCGAGCCGCTCGGGCAGGGTCGCCCACGGCGTCCGGGCGACCAGCGCGGCCAGGGGGGCGAGGAGTACGACGAGGCCGGCGACCGCGGGCAGGAGCAGCCGGAGCGGTGCCCGTCCGGTCGAGGCCGGCACCGCGCCCGTCGAGGTCCGGCTCACGGTGCCCGGCCCCGGTCGCCGAACCCGGCGTCGCGGAGCACGGCCTGGCCAGGCCCGGAGAGCACCAGGTCGACCCACGCCCGGGCGAGGTCCGGTTGCGCGCTGCGCCGCAAGGGGGCCAGCAGGTAGCGGTTGACCCGCGCCTCGGATCCGGGGATCGGAACCGTCTCCACGGCATCACCGGCGGCGACCGCGTCGGAGGCGTAGACCAGTCCGGCGTCGGCCTCGTCGAGCACCACCTTGTTGAGCACCGCCTTGACGTCGACCTCCAGGCTGCTCGGTTCGTTCTCGATGCCGTTCGCGTCGAGTAGCGACTGCCCGAGCGCACCGCACGGGGCGGAGTCGGCACAGGTCACGTAGGCGACGTCGCCGCGGTCGAGATCGGCGAAGGTGTCGACGCCGGCCGGGTTGCCTGCCGGCACCACGAGCACCATCGTGTTGGTCGCGAACAGCGACGGCTCGACGGCGGTCGCACCCGCGGCGACCACCTCGGCCATGGTGCGGTCGTCCGCGGTCGCGAGCACGTCGGCCGGAGCGCCCTGGACGACCTGGCCGGCGAGGGTGGCGCTGGAGTCGAAGGCGAGGCGGACCTGGACCGTCGTGCGCTCGGCCTCGAAGTCCTCGGCCAGGGCCGTGAACGGCTCGGTGAGTGAGGCGGCCGCGAGCACGGTGAGCGTCCGGCCCGAGTCGGGGGGAGCGTTCGTCGTACCGCCGCAGCCGGCGACGCAGAGCAGCAGCGCCGCGGCCAGCGCCCGCCTCACGGCAGCTCCACGACCACGTTGGTCGACTTCACCGACGCGATCGCCAGCACGCCGGGCGCGAGGCCGAGCTCGTCGGCGGCCTCGGTGCTCATCAGCGAGACCATCCGGTAGGGGCCGCAGACCAGCTCCACCTGGGCCATCACGGTGTCCTTGGTGACCGAGGTGACGATGCCTCGCATCCGGTTCCGGGCGCTGACCGAGCCGGCGCGGGCGGCGTGGCCGACGCCCTCCGGCGCGGTGTCGGCCAGGGTCTTGGCGAACGCGGCGAGGTCGGCGCCATCGATCGCGGTGCGGCCGTCAGTGCCCGGCGAGGCCGCCAGCCGGCCGGCGTCGACCCACCGGCGCAACGTGTCCGTGCTGACCCCCAGGACGTCAGCGGCTTCGGCAACTCGGTAGGTTTTCACGCTGACAGTGTGCCGCAGATGCGGCTGCTTCTGCCAGCCTTCAGGCGCATCTGCGGGCGACGGGGTCGACGGCGCCTCTGTGGGTACGGGAGTGCCAGACCCATCGAGTGTAAGGACGCCGCATGCCCCGCTTCGGCTACACGTTGATGACCGAGCAGTCCGCACCGCGCGACCTCGTGCGCTACGCCGGCGCGGCAGAGGCCGCCGGTTTCGATTTCGAGGTGATGAGCGACCACTACTTCCCCTGGCTCGAGGAGCAGGGCCATGCCGGTTACGCCTGGAGCATGCTCGGTGCGGTCACCCAGGTCACCGAGCGGGTGGAGCTGATGACCTACGTGACGTGTCCGACCGTGCGCTACCACCCGGCCGTGGTGGCGCAGAAGGCGTCGACGATCCAGGTGCTCAGCGACGGCCGGTTCACGCTCGGTCTCGGCGCCGGGGAGAACCTGAACGAGCACGTGGTCGGCGCGGGCTGGCAGCCGGTGAACGTCCGGCACGAGATGCTCGAGGAGGCGGTGCGGATCATCCGCGACCTGCTCGGCGGTGGCTACGTGAACTTCGCCGGCCGGCACTTCCGGGTCGACTCGGCGAGGATCTGGGACCTGCACGACGAGCCGGTGCCGATCGGCGTCGCCGTCTCCGGTGACCAGTCGATCGAGACCTTCGCGCCGCTGGCCGACCACCTGATCGCCGTCGAGCCGTCTGCGGGCCTCGTCGAGCAGTGGGACAGGGCGGCCGGAGGCGAGTCCCGGAAGATCGGGCAGATCCCGGTCTGCTGGGACACCGACCGGGACCGCGCCGTCGAGCGAGCGCACCGGGAGTTCCGCTGGTTCGGTGGCGGCTGGAAGGTGAACGCGGAGCTGCCCGGGCCGGCCGGTTTCGCCGGAGCCACCCGGTTCGTCACCCCCGACGACGTGGCGGCGTCGATCCCGTGCGGCCCCGACGTCGACGCGATCGTGCAGTCGGTCGGGACGTTCACCGAGGCCGGGTTCACCGACGTCGCGCTGGTGCAGATCGGTGACGAGGGTCAGGAGGAGTTCCTGCGGGTCGCGGAGGCCGACATCCTCCCGGCGCTGCGCGGCTGAGGTCGGACGGCCGTCGGACAAGCCCGGATCAGGACATCGCCGTGTCCTTGTTCTCGCTCGGGATCCACAGCCAGTCGGTGATCTCCGGCATGTCCGCACCGTGCTCGACGACGTACGCGCGGTGCTTGGTGCGCAGGTCCACCATCTTCTGGCGGACCACGGCCGCCCTGCGAGCCAGGCCGGGAACCCGGTCGATCACGTCCATCACCAGGTGGAACCGGTCGATGTCGTTGCGGACCACCATGTCGAACGGGGTGGTCGTCGTACCTTCCTCCTTGTAGCCGCGCACGTGCAGGTGCTCGTGGTTGGCACGGCGATAGGTCAGCCGATGGATCAGCCACGGGTAGCCGTGGTAGGCGAAGATCGTCGGCCGGTCGGTGGTGAAGAACGCGTCGTACTCGTGGTCGGACAGCCCGTGCGGGTGCTCGGTGTCCGGCTGCAGCCGCATCAGGTCCATCACGTTGACCACCCGCACCCGCAGGTCCGGCAGGTGCTCGCGCAGCAGGCTGACCGCTGCCATCGTCTCCAGCGTGGGCACGTCACCGGCGCAGGCGAGAACGACGTCGGGGTCGCCGTCGTCATTGCCGGCCCAGTCCCAGATGCCGATGCCGCGTACGGCGTGCAGGCCGGCCTCCTCTGCATTCAGCCAGGACGGCTGGGGCTGCTTGCCGGCCACGATGACGTTCACGTAGTTCCTGCT
>JAICRS010000368.1 GCA_025966335.1 Nocardioidaceae bacterium | reverse complement strand
TCGTACTCGATCGGGTCGAGGTCCAGGTAGACCTGGCTCGCGATGTCGGCCCACTCCCGCTCGGTTGGCTCCTCAGCCCACTCCCGGTCAGCCGACTCGTCAGTCCGAACCCTTTCGCTGGCCCCGCCACGACCGTCACGACCTGGGTCGCGTCGCTTGCCGACCCTTCTCGTTCCGGTGTGGTCGACCAGATAGTGCTCCCCGGTCGGTGACTTCCACAGGTAGATCCCCTGGAACGGTTGCCGCAGCTCCCAGGCGCCGAAGGTCTTGATCCGGTGATGGAAGGTCACCATCGGCCCGTAGTTGTCCAGCCGTGACTGGCCCGGCCCGCCGCCCTGCTCGGGCGGCCGGTACGGGACCGTGTGGTCGATCTGTTTGGACCTTGTTGTGTTCGAGCTGTACGGGAAGATGTCGGCCGGCGTCCGCAGATGCACGGCCTCCCGATGTCGATCCGGAATCTCATAGGCGTCGACCGGGGCCATCGTGGCCAGGTCGATCACCGGCTTCACCTTGACCCGGTGCAAGGGCATCAGCTGCTCGAGCACGTACTGCCAGGTGACCGGCCCGTGCCCCTCCCAGCGGACCACCCCATCCCCATCGCGGACCACGGTGTCCTCGGCGACATGCAGATACAGCTGCACCTGCGGCAACAACCTCGCCCAGTCGAACGAATACCCCCGACCACCCGCACCGCCATCAGAACCGTTCCCGGCACCGTCGCGAGGGCCGTTCGCTCCGGGACCAGTCAGCCCGGCGGCCCCGAACAGGTCCAACTCGCCGGGCCGAAACGGCCGCGGCCTCACGAAAGCGGTCGGATCACCGGACATCCCACAGCTCGGGCACGGCGCCTCGTCGTTCTTCTCGGGGTTCTTCGCGTCATCGGCATCGTTTTGCGCAGGGTGCACATCGCCCTCACCGATCGGCAGCTCATCATCGACCGCATCGCCATCATCGGTGCCGCCGGCGCTCTCATCGCTGCCGCCGCTGTCCTTCTCGGCGCCTTCGTCGTCCTTGCCGCTGCCGGCACCGCCGTCGGCGTCGGGGTTGTTCTTGGAGCCGCGGGCACGGTGCTGGGCGAACGCGGCGAGCAGCTCGACCGCCTGGACCGGGTTCGCCATCACCAACAACGCCTTGATCCGCCGCTGGTCCTCCGCCTCCGGATCCCCCAACGCCCGCAACGCCGCGGCCAGGAACTCCACCGTCGCCTCGATCCGGGCGATCACCCCGATCGAGGACCGGATGTAGAACCCGCGCATCCCGTGCTCATCCGAGCGGGTCGCCCGCGCGAACTCCCGCGCCCGCTCCTCGGCCTCGCGCCGCGCCGCCGCCTCCGGATCGGCCGCGACCACCTTGCCCTCCACAATGTCGACGAACCGGGACCACGACGTGCGCCCGTCACAGATCTCGGCGACCTCGACATCGACGAACCCGGCCGCCTCGGCCGACAGATGATGGGTCGCCTTCGCCACGTGCCGGGCGTAGTGCACCCGGATCTCACCGGCCACTAGCCGTTTCCAGGTCACCGGCAGCCGGTGTCGGACATCGA
>JAICRS010000312.1 GCA_025966335.1 Nocardioidaceae bacterium | reverse complement strand
CGCCTGCGCGACCAGGCGCTCGCCCTGGTCCTCCGGTACGTCGATCAGGCCCGTCGCCGGGGCATCGGGGACCTGGGAGATGATCACCAGGTCCCGCAGCCGGCGGAGCAGGTCCTCGGTGAACCGGCGCGGGTCCTGCCCGGTCTCGATCACCTTGTCGACCACGCCGAACACCGTGCCCCCGTCGCCGGCGGCGAACGCGTCCACCACCTCGTCCAGGAGCGTGTCCGGCGTGTAGCCGAGCAGGCCGGTGGCCAGCTCGTAGGTGACGCCGTCGTCCCCGGCGCCGCCGATGAGCTGGTCGAGCACCGACAGCGTGTCCCGGGCCGAGCCGGCGCCGGCGCGGACCACGAGCGGCAGCGCGGCCGGCTCGATCTGCACGGCCTCCTTGTCGCACAGCTCGGCGAGGTACGCCGAGAGCGTGCGCGGCGGGATCAACCGGAACGGGTAGTGGTGGGTGCGGGACCGGATGGTGCCGATCACCTTCTCCGGCTCGGTCGTCGCGAAGATGAACTTCAGGTGCGGCGGCGGCTCCTCGACCAGCTTGAGCAGCGCATTGAAGCCCTGCGGCGAGACCATGTGGGCCTCGTCGATGATGTAGACCTTGTAGCGGCTGCTCACCGGCGCGAAGAACGCCCGCTCCCGGAGGTCGCGCGCATCGTCGACGCCGCCGTGGCTGGCGGCGTCGATCTCGATCACGTCGATGGACCCCGGGCCGCCGCGGGCGAGGTCCTGGCAGGACCGGCACTCACCGCACGGGTCGGCCACCGGCCCCTGCTCGCAGTTCAGGGCGCGGGCCAGGATCCGGGCGCTGGTGGTCTTGCCGCAGCCGCGTGGTCCGGAGAAGAGATAGGCGTGGTGCACCCGGTTGTTGGCCAGCGCGGCGCGCAGCGGCGTCGTGACGTGGTCCTGGCCGATGACCTCGGTGAACGTCTCGGGCCGGTACCGGCGATAAAGGGCGAGGGGTGCTTCCACGACTTGAACCCTAACTACCCGGCCCGACACTCGGTAGCGATGGGCGAAGTATCCACAGGAAGGACCAGGAGACGAAAAAGGCCCCCCGCGCACCCGAAAGAGCTCACTTACCCTTGCTGCCTTCCGGCCCTGGGGGAATTGGGCGAGGTATCGCCGCACGGGGGGTTGCCCCAGAGTCTAGGTCAGGTGGGTGCCGCACCAAAAACCGGCCGACGGTACGGCGGGGCCGGATTTCTTCAGACTTCACCCGACCGGTAATCTCTCCCGCGGAGGATTCGCCTAGTGGCCTATGGCGCTCGCTTGGAAAGCGGGTTGGGTTAATAGCCCTCAGGGGTTCGAATCCCCTATCCTCCGCCACCCGAACGCCGGTCCCGCCTCAGTCGCGCTGGGCCGGCGTTCGCTTTCACAGTCGGTAGGTGGAGCCGTGCACGTAACGGCTCGTGGGCACCACGTCGACGTCGGCCAGGTCGGCATCCACGCCGAGGGCCGCCAGACTCGACTCCACACACCCGTCGGGCGCGGCCTCCGGGAACAGCTCCTCGACGATCACGTCGACCGCGGGGGCGGCCACGGTCACGGCACGCACCACCGTGTTGTGCACGCAGCCGGCCGAGTCCGAAGCCTCGACCGCCGACGGGAGATGCCGCAGGAACACGACGTTCGCCAACCCCGGGCTCCGCTCATCCTCGGGCCATGCGGGTGGCTCAGCGGCCACCCGCTCGTTCACCAACCACCCCGCCAGCCGCGAGCTGACCGCCTCGAGCCGGTGGGTCACGGCCGCGGCGTTCGCCTCCGCGTCGGGAACCCACACGCTCACCACGGCATCCACGGGCGCGTCGAAGGTCGTGTGCTTCAGCGCTCCGTCGCCGGCCGCGGCGTCGGAGACGTTCACCTGCACGGCGCCGGCGCCGATGTCGACGAGCTCCGGCGCAAGGGTGTCCCGCAGCGAGCAGGACAGCTCGTCGACCGAGGCGGACTCGCGGCGCCACAGCGCGTAGACGAGCTTCTCCATGGTGATCCGATCTCGAGTGGGCTGATGCCGTCACGCGGGGCTGTCGGGTTAGGTTATCGGGATGACGAAGTTCCGGTTGCGCACCGTGGCCGCGACGGTTGCCCTGGTTGTCGTACCGCTCGCCGGGTGTGATGCGGCGACGGAGAAGGTATCAGCGGCGGACGCCTGTGGGGACCTCATCGAGATCTCCCTTCGCGAGTTGCGCCACGTGCAGGAGAGCCTCGGCGACCCACAGGCCGTGGCACGCACCTACCGCGACCTGGCCGAGGACTTCAAGGAGCGGGCGTCGCAGATCGACGATGCCGATGTGCGGCGGGCCGCCAACGACTACGCCGCGAGGATGCGCGAGCTCGCCGAGCAGGTCCGGTCGGGGCAGGCCCCGGACATCGACGCGCTGGCCGAGGCGAACAGCCGCTTCGGCCAGGCGTGCGCCTGACCCGATGCCGACCGGCTTCCTGGGCGTGCTGGCGGTGGTCCGGTTCCTCGCCGAGCTCGGGATGCTGGTCGCCCTCGGGCTGAGCGGGTGGTGGCTGGCTGAGGACTCGGTCGCCCTGTCCGTCGTACTCGCCCTGCTGCTTCCCGCCGCTGCCGCCTTCACCTGGGGCAGATGGGTCGCGCCGAAGGCGAGCCGGCGACTGGCCGACCCCGGCCGCTTCGCGGTCGAGGTGACGCTGTTCGGGCTGGCGCTCCTCGGCCTGGCGAACGGGCCCGCTCACCACGGCATGCTGTGGGGCGTGGCGCTGTGGGCAGCGTTCCTGGTCAGCGCTCCGGTCGGCCGCAAGGGTTTCTGAGCTCAGCGGCGGCGGGCGGTGCCGAAGATGCCGCGGACGATCTCCCGGGCGGCGGTGCGGATCAGGTCCTTGGCCACCGGCGAGGTCATGATGTCGGTGACGACGCTGCCCTGCTCCTGCTGCGGTCGCTTCGGAT
>JAICRS010000280.1 GCA_025966335.1 Nocardioidaceae bacterium | reverse complement strand
TTGATGCCGGGACCGACCGTGACCGTCCGGTCCACCATGTCGACCTCGTGGATCTGGTTCATCCGTTTGACGTCGACGAGGATCCCGCCGCGCAGCGGAACCGCGCCGTCGGCCAGACCGGTCCCGCCGGCGCGCGGCACCACGGGTACGCCGGCCCGGTTCGCCAGCTTCACGATCTCCGAGACCTGCTCGGCAGTCCGAGGGAGTACGACGGCCGACGGCATGTGCTCGCCCCACCGGTGCACGGGAAACGGCGCGGGGACCCGGGACCGGTTCGCCCGACTCGAGACATCGGTCAGCACGGATCCCGGCTCGTTCATGATCGCCTCGAGATCCGCGACGATCGCCGGGTCCAACGCGGCGACCGGGACGACCGGAGCGGCGGTCATCGGGCCACCTCCCGCTCGGTCACTCCGCGGCTACCACCGATCTCGATCCCAGCCGACTCCGCAACCAGCTCGATGATGTCCGCGACCTCGATCCCGACGTCCTCACCCGCCCGCGCCAGCGGCCGCTCCGACCAGACGCAGGCGCTGACCAGCATGTCGACGTCGAGCTCCTTCGCCCGCGCCAGCCGGCCGTCGCTGATCTGCGCCGTCAGCTCAGGCTTCTCGATCGGCAACCCGCCGCCGCCTCCCGAGCAGTAGGACCACTGCGTGACATGGTCCACGTCCTTGAACGTCAGCCCCGGGATCGAGTTCAGGATGAAGCGAGGCGCCTCGTGGATGTTCTTCCGCTTGTTGAGCCGACAAGGGTCGTGATAGGTCACGGTCTTGTTGATCGGCTTCTCGAGCGAGAGCTTCCCGTCCTTGATCAGCTCCGCGACGAGCTCCATGATCTGCACGACCTCGATGTCGAAGTCCGCGCCGAAGTACGCCGGGTAGTCCTCGGTGAAATGGACGTAGTCGTGGGGTTCGATCGCAATCACCCGTTTCACCCCTGACGCGCGCCAGTCGGCCAGGTTGTGCTCCGCGAACGCACGGGACTGCTCGACGTACCCCATCTCCGCGGCCGGTCCGCCGCAGCACCACTGTTCGTTCATCAGCCCGAACTCGACGCCGGCCTTCTGCAGCACCTGGGCGGTGGCCCGGGTGTTGGAGGTGCGGTAGAAGGCGGCCTCGCAGTCGGCGAACATGATCGTCTCGCCACCGATCGGCAGGTCGAGCCCCTCCGCCCAGTCGCGCACGTGCGCCTGACCGTTCGGTTGGTCGCCCTCGACACCGAGCACCGGCTCGTTCTTCAGCTCGTCGGTCAGCCGGTTCCACTGCTTCCAGTGCTCCCGGTCGAGCCCCTTGTCGACCATCAGCGCGCGGGCTGCCCGGACGACCTTCACCGTCTCGGTGCGGGCCTGGTAGAAGTCACCGACGAACAACGTGTTCGGGCAACGCAGCTCGCAGGCCCCGCACTGGGTGCAGTGCACGTAGTCGTCGGCCACGTCCTCGATGTCGAGCAGGCCCTGCTCCATGGCGACGATGTTCGCGTGGAAGGCGGTCGGGCTGTGGTTCTCGCTGCGCGTCACCTGCATCACCGGACACACCTCGCGGCAGAACTTGTGGCCGGAGGAGAAGCAGTTGTACCCGTTGTCCCGCCAGGTCTCGACGAAGTCGCGCTGTGGTTGCCCGTTCGAACCTACTTCGGGAGCCGGATCCTCGCCCATCGCGGCCATCCCCTTTCGCAACGGGGATGCCGGTCACATGGCGGTCACATGGCGGCGGCCACCCCCACGGGTGGATTGGCTTGTGAGCGTATGGCTGCGCCCTTGTAACGTCAATGGGTTCTCTTCTACGTTCGAGGTCACCGGGAAGACAGGAGAGAGCCATGGCCAACAAGTCACTGCGCAACTTCATCGGCGGCGAGTTCGTCGACGCCGCGAGCGGGCAGACCGCGGACGTGATCAGCCCGGTGACCGGCCAGCCGTACGCCGCCGCGCCGGTCTCCGGCAAGGAGGACGTGGATCGCGCGATGAAGGCGGCGGAAGGTGGGTTCGAGAAGTGGCGGGACGCGACCCCGGCCGATCGGCAGAAGGCGCTGCTCAAGCTCGCGGACGGCATCGAGTCCCGGGCCGAGGAGTTCGTGAAGACCGAGAGCGAGAACACCGGCAAGCCCCTAGGGCTCACCATGTCCGAGGAGATGCCGATGGTCCTCGACCAGATCCGGTTCTTCGCCGGTGCGGCGCGGGTCCTCGAGGGCAAGTCCGCCGGCGAGTACATGTCCGGTTACACCTCGTTCATCCGCCGTGAACCGGTTGGTGTCTGCGCGCAGGTGGCGCCCTGGAACTACCCGCTCCTGATGGCGATCTGGAAGCTCGCCCCCGCGCTCGCGGCCGGGAACGCGGTGGTGATGAAGCCCAGTGACACCACGCCGGCCTCGACCCTGCTGCTCGCCGACGTCGCCGCGGACCTCTTCCCGCCGGGCGTGCTCAACGTGATCGCGGGCGACCGGGACACCGGCCGGGCGATGGTGGGGCACCCGACCCCGCAGATGGTGTCGATCACCGGCTCCGTGCGGGCAGGGATGGAGGTCGCGCAGACCGCTGCGCTCGACCTCAAGCGCACGCACCTCGAGCTCGGCGGGAAGGCGCCGGTCGTGGTGTTCGACGACGCCGACCTCGAGGCCGCCTCCTCCGCGATCGCCGAGGGTGGCTTCTTCAACGCCGGCCAGGACTGTACGTCGGCCACCCGGGTGCTCGCCGGACCGGGGATCCACACCGACTTCGTGTCCGCGCTGACCGAGGCGGCCAAGGGCTCCAAGGTCGGCCGGCCCGACGACGACGACGTGTTCTTCGGCCCGCTGAACAACAGCAACCAGCTCGAGCGGGTCTCCGGTTTCATCGACCGGTTGCCCGACCACGCGCAGCTGCAGACCGGTGGGCACCGGCTCGGCGGGGACCTCGCGAGCGGGTACTTCTACGAGCCCACCGTCGTCAGCGGCCTGAAGCAGGACGACGAGGCGATCCAGAACGAGATCTTCGGCCCGGTGATCACCGTGCAGCAGTTCTCCGACGAGGACCAGGCGGCCGCCTGGGCGAACGGTGTGCCCTACGGCCTCGCGTCGTCGGTGTGGACCAAGGACCACGGCCGTGCGATGCGGATGTCGCGCCGGCTCGACTTCGGCTGTGTGTGGATCAACTGCCACATCCCGTTGGTGGCCGAGATGCCGCACGGCGGGTTCAAGCACTCAGGGCATGGCAAGGACCTGTCGATGTACGGGCTCGAGGACTACACCCGGATCAAGCACGTGATGACCGACCTCAACGCGTGACGGCGCTACGCCGTACGACCGCGTCGCCGGACGGGGCGTCACCGTGGTCGTACGGCCGGGCGACGGCCATGTAGATCAGGCCGACCAGCACCACGAATGCCCCGGACAGGAGCACCAGGTAGTTGTCGTACCACGGCGCGTCCGGGGTCCGCGGCCACACCATGTTGAGGATGCCCAGCACCCCCCAGGTGAGCGCGCCGATGTTCACGGCTAGCCCGAAGCGACCCAGCGTGAACTTC
>JAICRS010000151.1 GCA_025966335.1 Nocardioidaceae bacterium | reverse complement strand
AGATCGCCCAGATCATCGCCCGCCGACTCGGCCTGACCGGTGCCATGGGCACGGTCGCCGAGCACGTCGAGGGCGTCTACACCGGGCGGCTGGTCGGCGACCTGCTGCACGGCCCGGCGAAGGGCGAGGCGGTGCGTGCCCTGGCCGAGCGGGAGGGGCTCGACCTGACCCAGTGCTCGGCGTACTCCGACTCCTACAACGACCTGCCGATGTTGAGCATGGTCGGCGACCCGTGCGTGATCAACCCGGACTCCAAGCTCCGCGACCACGCGCGGGCCAACGGCTGGCGGATCCGGGACTACCGCACCGGGCGGAAGGCCGCTCGCGCCGGGCTGTTCGCCGCGGGCCTGGCCGGAGCCGCCACCGGGAGCGTCGCCGCCGGCCTGGCCATCCGTCGAAAAGTCCGGTAGGTCCTGGCAAAATGGTGTGATCGGGGACACCAAGGCTGTTGTAACTCTTTGTTACTCACCGGTTCACAAACGGGACGAGCCGCTCTAGCCTGGTGTGAATCGGGAGCCCGGCCGTGGCGGTCGGGGAGGGAGTTCGATGTTCACGCGCGATGCAGACTTTGAGCGCGGCTTCACCGCCTTGCGCCTGGCGCTGCTGCACGTCCTAGACCCGGTCCCCGTCCCGGTCGGCTTCGGCCCTGCCGGGACTGGCGCGTCCTGGCTGATGTCGGAGGCGCTGGACTACGACCCGGCGGCCGCCGGAACCGGCGGAACACCCACCCCCGACTCTGACCTCGCCTGCTCCTCCGAGCTCGACGAGGCCGAGGCGTCGCGGCTGATCGCGCTGGTCGAGCTGGCCCGCGGCGGCGACGCGGAGGCCTTCGGCCTGCTCTACGACCACTACCACCCCTCGGTCTACCGGTTCCTCTACTACCGGGTCGGATCGGTCGCGCTGGCCGAGGACCTCATGTCGGAGACGTTCTTCCGGGCGCTGCGGAGCATGAGCTCGTTCCGGTGGCAGGGCAAGGACTTCGGTGCCTGGCTGATGACCATCGCCCGGAACCTCACCGCGGACCACTACAAGTCCGGTCGCACGCGCCTGGAGTACACCACCGAGGACATGAGCGCTCATGACTCGACGACCGAGGGCCCTGAGAACGCCGTACTCGCCTCGCTCACCAACGAGGCCCTGCTCGAGGCGCTCGGCGAGCTGCCCACCGAGCAGCAGGAGTGCCTGATCATGCGGTTCCTCCAGGGCCTGTCCATCGCGGAGACCGCGAAGGTGCTCGGGCGCAGCGACGGAGCGGTGAAGCAGCTGCAGCTGCGCGGGGTACGCAACCTCGCCAAGCTCCTCCCGGAAGGGCTCCGATGACCCGGGGTGGTTGTCAAGGGTGGGTTCGCTCACACCCCGTAACCTCGCCCTCGGCTGGGTCGTTAGACGGGTTGTCAGGCACCCACGAACGATCGACAGGACGACGACGATGACCTCCCTCTTCACTGCGCGACGCCGCGCAGAGGAGTTCGCGGCCGCTGTGGACGGCGGCGCGCGGGGCGCCGGCGCGCACCGTGCCGAGGTCGCGGAGCTGGTCGGCGTCGTCACCGCGCTGCGCTCGCACCAGGACGCCGCACCGCGTCCGGAGTTCGTCGGGGACCTGCGCACCCGGCTGATGACCGAGGCCGAGACCGTGTTGTCCGCGGACAACGCGAGCCTGCGGCTGCCGGTCCGTCCGCCCGGCAACCGTGAACGGCGCCTGGTCGCCGCCGCGTCCGCGGTCGTGCTGCTCGGCGGTACGGCGGGGATGGCGGCTGCCGCACAGAACGCGCTGCCCGGCGAGGCGCTCTACCCGATCAAACGCGGCATCGAGCGCGCCGAGGCCGGACTGAGCCTGAGCGCGGCCGGCAAGGGCACCGACCTCCTGCACCAGGCCAGCGACCGCCTCGACGAGGTCCAACGGCTGATCGCCCAGGAGTCGCCGCAGCCTGCTCCCGAGGTCCCGGCCACGCTCGCCGACTTCGTGACCCAGGCTGGCGAGGGTGCCGACCTGCTGCTCACCTCCTTCGAGGAGACACGCGACCCGAACGCGGTGCTCGAGGTCCGCAGCTTCGCCGCCGAGGGCATCACGGTCCTCGAGTCGCTGACCTCCGAGCTTCCTCCCGAGGCCCAGGACGAGCTGACCGAGGCCGCGCACATGCTGCGCGACATCGACGCCCGCGCGGCCGCGCTGTGCAGCACGTGCGCGAGCGGCCTGCCCGAGCTCGAGATCCCGGACCTGATCCTGGCCCGAAGCGAGGTGGACCGGGTGCTTGACACGGTGTCCTCGGCGGGCGCCCTGGACAACAGTCACCCGGTGGTCGTGCAGCGCGGTGCGGGGAGCGAGCAGCGCAGCCGTGGCGGCGAGGCTGGACCCGGCCGGGACGCTCCCGGCTCCGGACCTGCGGTGCAGCCCCCTGCCGCCGCGCCGACCGGCGACCCGGGGAGCGTCCCGTCGCCGAACCTCCTGGACCCGAAGACCTGGCCGACGCCGACTGCGGGCACCAACGGGCAGGTCTCCGGTGGTGACGTGCTGACCGAGGGCCCGAAGAAGATCGTCAAGGACGTCACTGAGGGCGTGGACAAGGGCCTGAAGGGCGTGAACGACGGCCTCGGCGACCTCGCGGACGGCCTCAACGACGGTCTCAACGGCACCACCGATGGCACCAGCGACGGCGACGCCGGCAGCGATGATGTCACCGGCGGCCTCAGCGATGGCCTCAGCGGCGTGGTGGAAACCATCCTGCCCGACACCGGCGCGGACCAGCTCCTCCCCTGACCAAGCAGTCGGCGGCCGACCCGGCAGGAAAAGCGGAAGGCGCGTTGGGTCAGGAGAAGACGGAGCGGCGCTGCATGAGCAGCGTGTACAGCGTCTGCTGGATGGTCTCCCGGACCTGGTCGGTCACGTTGAACACCAGCATCGGGTCGTCCGCGGCGCCCTCGTCGTAGGAGTCGGTGCGGATCGGCTCCCCGAACTCGATCAGCCACTTCGACGGCAGCGGCACCATCCCGAGCGGCCCGAGCCAGGGGAAGAACGGCGTGATCGGGATGTACGGCACGCCGAGCAGCCGCGCGAGCGACGGGATGTTGCCCACGAGCGGGTAGATCTCCTCGGCGCCGACCACCGAGCACGGCACGATCGGAACCCCGGTGCGCAGCGCGGCGGAGACGAAGCCGCCGCGGCCGAACCGCTGGAGCTTGTACCGCTCGGAGTACGGCTTGCCGATCCCCTTGAACCCCTCCGGCCACACACCGACCAGCTCGCCGCCGCGCAGCATCCGCTCGGCGTCGTCGTTGCAGGCCAGGGTGGCCCCGCCCTTGCGCGCGAGATCACCGATGAACGGCAGCCGGAAGACCAGGTCGGCCCCGAGCGGGCGCAGGTGGCGGCCGGTGTGGTCGTGGATCGAGACGCCGGTCACCAGGCCGTCCATCGGGACCGTGCCCGAGTGGTTGGAGACCACGAGCGCGCCGCCCTCGGTGGGGATGTTCTCGATGCCGCGCACCTCGACCCGGAACCACTTCTGGGCGATGGGCCGGATCGCGGCGAGCAGGAACCGCTCGGTGATCTCCTGGTCGAAGCCGTACTCGTCGATCGCGTAGTCACCGGTCACCCGCCGGCGCAGGAATGCCAGGAACTCCGCGAGCCGCGGCTCCCAGGCCTCGCCGAAGAGCTCCTTCGCCGCGGAGCCGAACGCAGCAAGCCAGTCGCCGACCGGGATTCCGGCCCCGGGCGCCCGGTCGGTCGCGAACGTGCTCGATGTCTCGGAGGAGGCAGGCGTGGGGTCAGGGGAGGGCGAGGGCTCCGGCGCAGGCGCGGTCTCCTCCGGAGCCGGAGGCGTACGACGCTGCGTCGTGTCGTCCACCTGTCGAGGACCGGTCGAGCCGGCCGGCGTACTCGCGCGCTTCTTCGCGGTGCCACCGGCCAGGTTCCGCGCAGCGGTGGACGGTTTCGCGTTGCCGGAGCCGCGACCCGGTCGGCCGCGAGTGCCCAGCGGGATGATCTCGGCGTCAGCCACGGTCACTCCTCAGTGCGCCGGCCACCGCGTTCTCGAGGGAGGCCACCCGCTCCGGGGAGACCATCCCCGGTCCGACCGCGCGGCAGAAGTCCTCGAACGCCTCGGCTGTCGTGTACTCCGGCTCGAACCCGAGCACCTCGCGCATCCGGGTGGTGTCCACGCCGCGCCCGTAGGTCAGGAACTCCATCTGCTCCGGCGAGAAGTCGGCGACCCTCGCCTGGCGGATGAAGCCGCCCACCGAGCTGACCGCGAAGGCTGGCAGCGGCAGGTTGGGCCGGCCGAGTCGGCGTACCGCCTGGGACAGCATCAGAACCCCGTCCCCGGCCACGTTGAACGAGCCGTGTACGCCGGCCGTGGTGGCGTGTCGCAGGGCCTCGAGGAGGTCGGTCTCGTGGAGGAACTGCAGCCGCGCGTCGAAGCCGAGCACGGTCGGGATCACCGGCAGCCGGAAGTAGGAGGTCATCGGCGAGGTCACCTCGGGGCCGACGGTGTTCGCCGCGCGGAGCATGGTGACGGTGACGTCGGGCCGGCGGCGCGCGAAGCCGCGCACGTAGCCCTCGACCTCGACGGCGTCCTTGGCGAAGCCGGACTTGGGCATGCGCTTGGGCGCCATGTCCTCGGTGAACATCGCTGGGTCGCGGCTCGACGCCCCGTAGACCGTCGTGGACGACTTGACGACCAGGTGCTTGAGGCTGGGGGCCTTCTGGCAGGCCGCCAGCAGCTGCATCGTGCCGATGACGTTGAGCTCTTTCATCGACGTGCGGCCACCGGCGGTGCCGGGAGTGGCGATCACACTCATGTGCACCACCGTGTCGACGTCCTCACCGGCGATCACCTTGGTGATCACCGGGTTGCGGATGTCGGCCCGGATGAACCGGACGTCGCCCATGTCGACGCGCGGCGGGACCACGTCGACCCCGATCACCCGGGAGACAGACGGGTCTTCGGCGACGAGGCGCGCGAAACGGCCCCCGAGGTCTCGGGAGACTCCGGTTACCAGAACCACGCGCCCCACTGGTGAGCTCCTCGCCGGTGGCGCTTACTTGCCCTGGCGACGACGCTGGATGCGCGTCTTCTTCAGCAGCTTGCGGTGCTTCTTCTTCGCCATGCGCTTGCGGCGCTTCTTGATGACAGAACCCACGTGTGGACCTTTCGAGACTGAATCGGTCGTGCAGCGGAGTCCGCGCACGACCCGGAAGGGCCAAGACTATCCGCCACGGCCAACCAGGAGAAACCGAGTCCAGGCGCCGGTGACCGGCGTCACCTCTGTCCGCTTTTGATGTCCTAGGACACACGTTGTACGGTTCCACGGTCCTTGAGGCGTTCTGGGGGAGTCTCGTTGACACCATTTTTCACATTGTGCGCACTAGTTCCAAGCGTTAAGGCATGATGTGATACGCATTAGTGGTTTCACCCGCTTTGACGCTTGTGTCGCACCCACGCTGGTAATTCCTGTTTGAACCAAGAGTTACCGATACTCGTGGCCAGAGCCCCCCGCCCCGCGGGACGGCGCTGGCCGCGCCCATGAGGCCTTGGGAGGGGCCTTAGCGATGGACACACCCCATGTCGGCGCACTGCGCCCTGCCTGTAGCCCGAAGATCCACATCCGACTTCTGCTGGTCACCCTGGTGACGGTCCTGGTCGCTGCGGGCACCGCTCTCAGTACGACCACCTCGGCCTCCGCCGTTGGCGCCACCACGCGTGTGGGCAGCAGCCAGGCCAAGACCTACCCCAGGATGGCTACCGGGACCTACGAGAAGCGGGTGCAGTACTGGGTCAACCGCAAGCGCAACCAGCACGACCTGCGCAGGCTGCGGATCGCCGGGTGCACGGACACCTCCGCGGAGCAGTGGAGCAGCTACCTGGCCCGCAACGACCTCTTCTACCACCAGGAGATGTCGGACCTGCTCGACCGGTGCAACGCGATGTACGCCGGTGAGACCCTCGGCCGCGGCGCGATCTCTCCGCGCCGGCTCGTCCGGATGTGGATGGACTCCGACGGGCACCGGCACGTGCTGCTGAGCCGCAAGTCCCGCCGGATCGGGATCGGCGCGGTGCCGGACGCCTACGGCCGCTGGGTCGTGGCCGCCAACTTCATGCGCTTCTGACGCAGCTGGCACCGGACGCCGGTCTCGGCCGCCTCTGTCACGAGCAGGTCGGCGGACTGTGGTTCGTGACGAGAAGCATCCCCTGATCGCCCAGAACCTGTGTCTTGTCACGTCGTACCGCCGGGTGAGGCACTGGCGACGCGAAAGCGGCGGCCCCACGTGGGACCGCCGCTTTCGCATTCTCATCAGCGCTGGATGTCCGCAGCGCTTGGTTGTGTTCTTGTCGGGCGCGACGAGATGTGCCCCGACAGACCGACCCGGAGGCTCAGCCTGTCTGGAAGAAGCTCTTGCGCAGATATTCGTTGACCGTGTCCTCGGGGACCCTGAAGGATCGTCCGACACGCACGGCCGGTAGCTCACCGGAGTGAACCAGACGGTAGACCGTCATCTTGGACACGCGCATCACCGCAGCGACCTCCGCCACGGTAAGGAACTTCACCTCCGAGATGTCCCCGGAGCTGTTTGATGCCATGGTGCACCGCACTTTCAGGCACACAACGCCCTCCGGCTTCCCCGCCGGAGACCCTACGTATGTGCTCACGTGAGAATAGAGCCTAAAGTGACTTGTGGGGAAGGGGTGGTCTTTACCGCAATCTTTACCGTACCCACCGCGTGTCGGATGGACACGCCGCTTCACGGCAGATAGTCGAGGCCGTTCAGCGGGAACGCCGCCTCCCGGGTGGCGTGGATCGCGCGGTCCAGCCAGGTCCCCGGGTCGTAGCCCTCGGCCCAGTCCCGGTACGCCGGCGTCCGCCCGTCCGTCAGCCGGAACGGGGCGGTCCGTCCGAGCAGGGTCTGCACGTGCTCGCGCCAGTCCCCCGGTGTGGGGGTGCTCGGGTCCAGCGGGGTGCCGCCGACGATGGCCAGCAGATGTGTCCAGGACCGGGGGACCACGTCGACGATCGCGTACCCGCCTCCGCCGGTGACCACCCACTTGCCGCCGCACACCTCGTGGGCGAGGTCGTGCAGCGCCTGGTGCGCGGCACGCTGGCCGTCCACGGTCAGCATCAGGTGCGCCAGTGGGTCCTCGATGTGGGAGTCGCAGCCGTGCTGGGTGACCAGGATGTCCGGGCTGAACTCGCGCAGCAACGGCGGGACCACGGCGTGGAACGCGCGCAGCCACCCCGCATCGGCCGTCCCCGGCGGCAGCGCCACGTTCACCGCGCTGCCCGGAGCTCCCGGCCCGCCGGTGTCGTTGGGGAAGCCGGTGCCCGGGAACAACATCTGGCCGGTCTCGTGCAGGCTGATCGTCAGCACCCGCGGGTCGTCGTAGAAGATCTTCTCCACGCCGTCGCCGTGGTGGACGTCGACGT
>JAICRS010000188.1 GCA_025966335.1 Nocardioidaceae bacterium | reverse complement strand
GTTCCACGTCGGCGGCTACGAGATCACCCGCGAGTACTTCGAGTGGCAGTGGTACTGGATCCTGCTGGTCTGTGCCGTGGTGTCGGTGCTGGCAGCCCGCAACCTGTTCCGCACCGGCCTCGGCCGTTCGTTCATGGCGGTGCGCGACCAGGACATCGCCGCCAGCGCGATCGGGGTGAACCTCACCCGGACCAAGGTCACCGCGTTCGCGGTCTCCTCGGGGTTCGTCGGGTTCGCCGGTGCACTGTCCGCGCACTACACCGAGACCGTGACCTGGGAGTCGTTCACGCTCGAGGTCTCCATCCTCTACCTGGCGATGATCATCGTCGGCGGGCTCGGCAGCATCGCCGGGTCCGTGTACGGCGCCTTCTTCATGATGCTGGTGCCGGTGCTGCTCAACGAGCTGCTCCCGGTGATCAGCGCAAGCGTCCCGTACCTCGTCAACCAGCTGCCGGCGATCGAGAACGCGGTCTTCGGCCTCGTGATCATCGTCTTCCTGCTCGCGGAGCCGCGCGGGCTGGACCGCATCTGGCAACGCATGAAGGACTACATCCGGTTCTGGCCGTTCCGCTACTAACAAGGAGACACCATGTACGACAAACGCTGGACGGTTGCCGCTGCGGCTGCCGCCGCACTCGCCCTGAGCGCCTGCGCACCAGGAGGCGGTGGGGGTGAGTCCGCGGAGAACTCCGAGGGCCCCATCAAGATCGGCATCATCGCCGACCTCACCGGCGCCACGGGTGACGTCGGGACGCCGTACAACGAGGGCATGCTCGGCTACATCGACTGGCTCAACGCCGACGGTGGCATCGACGGCCGCGAGATCGACGCCACGTCCAAGGACTACGCCTACGACGTGCCGACCGCCGAGCGGCTCTACAAGGAGTACATCAACGAGGGTGCCGTGGCCATCCAGGGCTGGGGGACCGGAGACTCCGAGGCGCTGATGAACAAGGTGGCTGCCGACGAGCTGCCGTTCATGTCGGCGTCGTACGCCGAGGTGCTGACCGACCCGGCGGAGGCGCCGTACAACTTCGTGGTCGCGCCGACCTACTCCGACCAGATGCGCGTCGGGCTCAACTGGATCGCCGAGGACGCCGGCGGTCCGGCCGAGGTGGCGATGTTCCACAACGACTCGCCGTTCGGTCTCGCTCCGCTCGAGGACGGCCAGAACTGGATCAGCGAGCAGGGTCTGGACCTCAACATGGAGGCGTACCCGATGCCCGCCGGCAGCGCCAACTACGTCGGGCTGCTCTCGCAGGCCAAGCAGCAGGGCGCGAAGTACATCGTGATCCAGAACGTGTCGAGCCCGGCCGCCCAGGTCGCGCAGGACATCGAGGCGCAGGGCCTGGACATGAAGATCGTGTGCCTGAACTGGTGCGCTGACGAGCAGTTCATCGACACCGCCGGAGAGGCCGCCGAGGGGCACACCCTGGTCCAGCCGATCGCACCGATCACCGCCGACCTGCCCGGGCACGAGTCGATCCAGGAGTACCTGCAGGGCAAGGGGTCCTCGCTCGAGGACGAGGGCCTGCACTACGCCCAGGGCTGGTACACCATGCACGTGATGGCGGAGGGCATCCGCGCGGCGATGGAGAACGACCCGAACATCACCGGTCCCGCGATCAAGGAGGCACTCGAGACGATGGGCCCGATCGACACCGGCGGTGTGATCGGCGAGGGTGAGGTGGAGTTCTCCGCGGACTCGCACCGTGGCACGACCGGCTCCGGGATCTACATCGCTGAGGGCGGGGTCATGAAGCCGCTCGAGACGGGCGTCACCCCGGAATGACCTCGACACCGATGCAGCAGGAGGGGGCGTCCGGAGCTGTTCCGGGCGCCGCCCCTCCGGGCCTGCTGACCATCAACAACGTCGAGGTGATCTACGACGAGGTCATCCTGGTGCTGCGCGGCCTCTCGCTCGGCGTGCCGGAGGGGCAGATCGTCGCCCTGCTCGGCTCCAACGGTGCCGGCAAGTCCACGACGCTGAAGGCGGTCTCCGGGCTGCTGCCGAGCGAGCGCGGTGAGATCACCGACGGCTCGATCACGTTCGACGGCCGGGACATCACCCGGATGGACGCGGCGGAGCGGGTGAAGAGCGGGCTGTCGCTGTGCATGGAGGGCCGGCACGTCTTCGAGCACCTGTCCGTGCACGAGAACCTGGTCGCCGGCGCCTACTCGCGCGGTGGTGCGGAGGCGGAGGACTTCGACCTCGTCTACACCTACTTCCCGAAGCTCGGCGACATGCGCAGCCGGGTGGCCGGCTACCTGTCGGGCGGCGAGCAGCAGATGCTCGCGATCGGCCGGGCGCTGATGGCCAGGCCACGGCTGCTGATGCTCGACGAGCCGTCCCTGGGGCTGGCGCCGCTGCTGGTGAAGGAGATCTTCGGCTACATCAAGGACCTCAACAAGGACCAGGGCATCACCGTCCTGGTCATCGAGCAGAACGCGCGCCGTGCGCTGGAGGTGGCGGACCACGCCTACATCCTCGAGCAGGGCCGGATCGTGCTGGAAGGCCCGGCGGCCGAGCTGGCGGAGAACCCCGACGTCAAGGAGTTCTACCTCGGGCTCGGCGAGGGCGGCCAGAAGAGCTACCGGGACGTGAAGCACTACAAGCGCCGCAAGCGGTGGCTGTGAGATCGGGGAACACCATGTCAGTCACCGTCGCGCTCCAGGACTACCAGGACCGGACCGGTCCGTTGGTCCTCGAGGTGCTTCGCGGCTCCGCCGGCCGGGCCAGCACCCTGGACAGCCGGCTCGCCGCCGCCGGGGTGTCCGCCGACGGCGCCACGCTCGCCGACCTCGACCGGGTCCCGGTGCTCAGCAAGGACGCGTTGCCGGCGTTGCAGAAGGAGCAGCCGCCCCTGGGTGGGTTGCTTGCCGAGGGGGCGACCGTCGTACGCCTCTTCGCCTCCCCGGGGCCGATCTACGAGGCGCAGCTCACCGGCCCGGACCCCTGGAAGTGGGCACCCGCGCTGGCCGCCTGCGGGATCGGTGCGGGCGACGTGGTGCTGAACTGCTTCAGCTACCACCTGTCCCCGGCCGGGGCGATGTTCGACGAGGCCTGCCGCGCGGTCGGGGCGACCGTGGTCCCCGGCGGCGTCGGCGCCGCCGACGTCCAGGCGCAGGTCGTCGCGGACCTGGGGGTGACCGCCTACATCGGCCTGCCCAGCTACCTCGCCGGCCTGGTCGAGCGGTTCGACGGGCTCGCCGTGGACCAGGACCGCTGGCGGGTCACGAAGGCGCTGGTCACCGCCGAGCCGCTTCCGGACCCGCTGCGCGCACAGCTGACCACCCGAGTGCCCACGGTGCTGATGGCCTACGGCACCGCCGAGGCCGGGCTGATCGGCTTCGAGACCGAACCCGGGGCGGGACTGCGGCTGCCGGACGAGAGCTACGTCCAGATCTGTGACCCCGGGACGGGGCTGCCGGTGGAGCCGGGGGAGCCCGGGGAGGTCGTGGTCTCCGTGCTGCACGCCGACTACCCACTGCTCCGCTTCGGCACCGGGGACGTCTCGCGCTGGATCCTCGGCCCGGACGGCGACCTCCGCCTCGCCGGCGTGCTGGGCAGGGTCGGGGCCGCGGTGAAGGTGCGTGGGATGTTCATCCACCCGCACCAGGCGGGCGAGGTGATCCGGGCGGTGAAGAGCGCCGGGGCGACCGCGGCCCGCTTCGTGGTCGAGCGCCCGGCCGACCGGGACGTGCTGCGACTGGAGCTGGTCGCCGGAGACGGCTCCGACAGCGAGCAGATGGTCGCGACCGCGACCCAGCACACCCGGGACTCGCTCCGGGTCAAGCCGGAGGTCAGCGTGGTCGACTCCCTCGACGACGATGCCGTGCTGGTCGACGCCCGCGAGTGGTGACCCACTTGTCAGGCCCTGTGACCGCTATGGCGGGCACAGGGCCTGACAACTCGCTTCAGAGGGTGCGGATCTCCTGCAGGACGCCGAGGAGCACGGGCGCGACCAGCACGATGATCAGCACCCAGGCGATCACCCGGTGCGACAGCTTGGACGGATCGAGCGAACCGGCCAGCGCGAGGAGAGCGCCCTCCTCGGTGTTGCGATCCAGGCCCAGTCGGCGCGCGTCGGCCGGGATCGGGTCCGGGGCGAGGAGGTCCTCGGGCAGGATCGGCTCGCCGTCCGGTTCGTCGTACTCCCGCATGCAGACACTGTAGACCCGGGAAAAGTGGGTCGCGCGAAAACGGGGTCCAACCCGTAGCATGGGCGGTAGCCACACGTCCTGTTCACGCGATTTGGGAGGGTCCGGCCCGCAAGGCCGTCTATGACTGAGACTGACATCCCTCAGCACACGATCATCGTGCCGGCGAGCATCCCCATGGTGGCCCTCCTCGGGCCCGGGGACGAGCACCTCGCCCTCATCGAGAAGGCCTTCAAGGCAGACGTCCATGTCCGCGGCAACCAGATCACCCTGCGCGGCGACTCCGCCGAGGTGGCGCTCGCCGAACGGCTGATGGACGAGCTGGTCACGATCATCCGCACCGGTCAGGGGATCACCACCGAGACCGTCGAGCGCGCGATCACGATGCTGCGCACGGAGACCAAGGAACGTCCGGCCGACGTGCTGTCGCTGAACATCCTCAGCAACCGCGGCCGCACGATCCGCCCGAAGACCCTGAACCAGAAGAAGTACGTCGAGGCGATCGACAAGCACACGATCGTGTTCGGGATCGGCCCGGCGGGCACCGGCAAGACCTACCTGGCGATGGCCAAGGCCGTGCAGGCGCTGCAGGCCAAGAACGTGAACCGGATCATCCTGACCCGCCCGGCCGTGGAGGCGGGGGAGCGGCTCGGCTTCCTGCCCGGCACGCTCAGCGAGAAGATCGACCCCTACCTCCGCCCGCTGTACGACGCCCTCCACGACATGCTCGACCCGGACACGATCCCGAAGCTGCTCGCGGCCGGGACGATCGAGGTCGCCCCGCTGGCGTACATGCGCGGCCGCTCGTTGAATGATGCCTTCATCATCCTCGACGAGGCGCAGAACACCTCTCCGGAACAGATGAAGATGTTCCTGACCCGACTCGGCTTCGGCTCGAAGATGGTGGTCACCGGCGACGTCACCCAGGTCGACCTGCCCACCGGCATCAGGTCCGGGCTCAGGATCGTCGAGGAGATCCTGACCGGGGTCGAGGACGTGGGGTTCAACCGGCTCACCGGCCAGGACGTGGTCCGGCACCGCCTGGTCGGCCACATCGTCGCCGCATACGAGGAGTACGACGCCCGTCGTGACGGCGGCGCGGCTGTGAACGGTGCCGAACCGCCGAGCGACGGGCGCCGCCCGAGGAGTCACCGGGGATGACCACGCCGACCCTTGCCGGGGGCCGCGGATGAGCATCGAGATCCTCAACGAGTCGGGTGCGGACATCAGGATCCAGGAGCTCTCCCAGCTGTCCCGGTTCGTGATGGACCGGATGCGGGTGCACCCGCTCGCGGAGCTGTGCATCAAGGTCGTCGACGAGGACACGATCGCGTCGTTGAACGAGCAGTGGATGGAGAAGTCCGGACCGACCGACGTGCTCGCGTTCCCGATGGACGAGCTGCGTCCCGGCCTGGTCAACGAGGAGCCCGAGGAGGGCGTCCTCGGTGACCTGGTGCTGTGCCCGGTGGTCGCCGAGCGGCAGGCCGCTGATGCGGGACACGCGACCGAGGACGAGATCGAGCTGCTGACGGTGCACGGCATCCTGCACCTGCTGGGCTACGACCACGCCGAGCCCGAGGAGCACAAGGAGATGTTCGGCCTGCAGGCCCGGCTGCTCGCCGAGTGGCAGGGCGCCCGCCGCGGCGAGACCCTGCCCGGTGACGAGCCGGCGGGCATCTCGAACGGGGACCCGGAGGCATGACCACCGTCGACATCTGGCTGCTGATCATGGCAGCCGTCCTCGTCGTCATC
>JAICRS010000236.1 GCA_025966335.1 Nocardioidaceae bacterium | reverse complement strand
CGCAGCTATCTGCGCCGGCTCGACTTAGCCGCCTACGACGAGACGTTCGGGGAGCCGCTCGCGCCGGGCGTGTCGATCCTGATGCCGGCCTACAACGAGTCGGCGGGCATCGTCGAGTCCGTCCGGGCGATGACCTCGATGCGCTACCCCGACTTCGAGGTGGTCGTCATCGACGACGGCTCCACCGACGACATGGTGGCGCTGATGGTGGAGGCCTTCGACATGGTCGAGGTGCCGATCGTCGTCCCCGAGCGGATCCGCACCAAGGGAGGGGTCACCGCGACCTACCTGAGCCGGATGGGCAGTCAGAACGTCGTTCTCGTCTGCAAGGACAACGGCGGGAAGGCCGATGCCCTCAACGTCGGCATCAACGCAGCCCGCAAGCACCTGGTCTGCATGGTCGACGCGGACTCGATCCTCGATCCCGACTCCCTGCTGCACGTCTCCCGGCCGTTCGCCGACGACCCGCAGAAGGTCGTCGCCTCGGGCGGTGTGGTGCGCATCGCCAACGGCTGCACGATCCGGCGCGGCCGCGTGGTCAAGGTGCAGATGCCGACCGGCTGGCTGCCCCGGATCCAGGTGGTGGAGTACCTGCGGGCGTTCATGATCGGACGCACCGGATGGTCCCGGATCGGCGGGCTGCTGATCATCTCCGGCGCGTTCGGCGTGTTCCGCAAGGACGTCCTCTTCGAGCTCGGGGGCCTCGACACCGAGTGCATCGGTGAGGACGCAGAGCTCGTCGTACGCCTGCACCGCTGGCTCGGCGACAACGACGTCGACGGGCGCGTGGTGTTCGTCTCCGAGCCGGTCGCCTGGACCGAGGCCCCCGAGAACCGGGCGGTGCTCCGCAAGCAGCGCCGGCGTTGGCACCGGGGACTCGCCGAGATCCTGACGAAGCACCGGGGGATGGTGCTGCGGCCGCGCTACGGCCTGGTCGGGATGCTGTCGATGCCGTGGTTCGTCGCCTTCGAGCTGTTCGCCCCCTTCCTCGAGATCTTCGGTCTCGCCTATCTCGTCGTGGTCCTGGCGCTGCTCGGAGTGGAGGAGACCGGCCTGGCGGGCTGGGACCTGGTCGACGGCGAGGTCGTCTGGCTGCTGCTGGTCGCGTCCCTGCTCTACTCCGCAGTGCTCACCGTGGTCGCGCTGCTCGTCGAGGAGTTCTCGTTCCGTCGCTACCGCGGCATGCGCGACCTCGGAATCGCCCTGTGGGCGGCGGTCGAGGAGAACTTCGGCTACCGCCAGCTCAGTGCCTGGTGGCGCATTGGGGGAGCCGTCGAGGCCTGGCGGCGGACCACCCACGTGTGGGGCGACATGCAACGAAAAGGGTTCGGCGGCCGATGAGGATCCTTGGTGGCGTCCGCGCACAGGTGCGTGCGCTGGTCGGTGGGATGGCGCTGCTGGTGCTCGCCGTGGGCGTGGCCGGCATCCTCGGCGTGGTCTTCGCGACCGGCACGGTGAACCGGGTGACCGAGGAGCTGGCGCCGGCGGATGCAGCGAACGCCGCGATCCTGCAGGACCTGACCGACATCGAGACCAGCGTGCGCGGTTGGGCGATCTCCGGCGAGGAGTCCCACCTGCAGCCGCTCCGGCAGGCGATGGCCGTGCTGCCGCAGCACCAGGCCGAGCTCTCGACGCTGGTCGCGGACGATGCCCGGCTGCAGCGCCTGGTGGCGGAACAGCAGCAGGCGACGGAGGACTGGCTGGACACCTATCCCCGGGTACGGTTGGACCTGCCCGCCGGACCCGACACCTTCCGGCCCGGCCTGTTCGAGGCGGGCCGGCAGGCGTTCGCCGACGTCCGGACCGTCAACAACGAGATCGCCGAAGAGCTCGGGGTCCAGATCTCCGACGCGCACGAGTCCGCGGAGAACCAGCTCGGCTGGACCGTGTTCACGGTCGCCATGGTCGCGCTGCTGGGCACCGGTGTCGCGGTGTTCTTCGGACGGCTCACCGGACACGAGATCAGCAACCCGCTGGTGCACCTGCAAGAGGTCGTGGACCGGTTGGCGTCCGGTGACCACTCCGCGCGGACCGTTCCATCGGGGCCGCGGGAGATCCGCCGGGTCGCCTACGCCATCAACGACTTCGCCGACGAGAACGAACGGGTCCGCGCCCTCGAGCTGCAGGTCGTCGACCAGCTGCGCGACCTGGACCGCGCGAAGACCGACTTCCTGTCCAACGTGTCCCACGAGCTGCGCACGCCGCTGACCAGCATCGGCGGCTACATCGAGCTGTTCGAGGACGACTTCATCGGTGAGATCAGCCCGTCGCAGGCCGGCATGCTGCAGGTCATCAAGCGCAACGTCGACCGGCTCAAGGCACTGATCGAGGACCTGCTCACCTTGTCCAGCGCGGAGTCGGACGCCTTCCGGACCTCCTTCGACATGCTCGACCTGAACCACCTGACCTCCGACGTCGCGTTCGACCTGCAGGGAGTCGCCTGCGCGCGGGACGTGACGATCACCGAGGTGCACCCGGACCGGCCGATGCGGATGCTCGGCGACTCCGGCCAGCTGTCCCGGGCGCTGCTCAACCTGCTCACCAACGCGGTCAAGTTCAGCCACCCGGGCGGCGAGGTGATGATCCGGCTCACCCGGGACGACGGCTGCGCGGTGGTCGAGGTGGTCGACCGCGGGATCGGGGTCCCCGCGGCGGAGATCCCCAAGCTCGCCACCCGGTTCTTCCGGGCTTCCAACGCCGTGGACGCGGAGATCACCGGCACGGGGCTGGGGCTGAGGATCGTGCAGACCATCGCCGACAACCACGGTGGCCGGCTCGAGATGGAGTCGGTCGAGGGTGAGGGTACGACGGCGCGCCTCGTCCTCCCGCTGCGCGTACCGGAATAAACCACACCGGGTCCGGCTTACCCCGGGGTGACCCGTATCCCCACCGCCACCCAGACCCCGGAGACCGGACCGGTCCCTGTGCGGGACGGATCGCCGCGGGCGGTGGAGGTGCCCACCGGACGGCGCTACCTGCAGCTGGTGCTCGTGCTGGGCGCGCTGATCGCCCTCGGGCCGCTCACCATCGACATGTACCTGCCGGCGTTCCCGAGCCTCGCCGAGGACCTCGACGCGTCGGACTCCGCCGTCCAGCTGACCCTGACCGGGATGCTCGGCGGGCTCGCGGTGGGCCAGCTGGTGATCGGCCCGCTCTCGGACGCCTTCGGGCGCAGGGCGCCGCTGCTGGTCGGTCTCGTCACCCACGCGCTCGCGTCGCTGCTGTGCGCCGTCGCCCCCAGCATCCTGATGCTCAGCGGCGTCCGCGTCCTCCAGGGCTTCGCCGGAGCGGCGATCTCGGTCGTCGCGATGGCCACGGTCCGCGACCTGTTCACCGGCGTCGGGGTCGCCCGGATGATGTCGCGGCTGATGCTGGTGATCGGGCTCGCGCCGATCCTGGCTCCCTCGATGGGCGGGCTGATCCTGCAGTGGACGGACTGGCGCGGCATCTTCGTGGTGCTCGCAGTCGCCGCGGTGCTGCTGATCGGGGTGGCCCTGGTCGGCCTGCAGGAGACCCTGCCCCGGCACCGGCGTCGACCGCTCGGCCTGATGCCGACGCTGCGGACCTACCGGTCGCTGCTGCGTGACACCACCTTCGTCGCGCTGGTGTTCATGGGCGGTCTGATGTTCTCGTCGCTGTTCATCTACGTCTCGGGCGCCTCGTTCGTCCTCCAGGGTGCCTACGGGCTGGACGAGCAGACCTTCGGCCTCGTGTTCGGCGCGAACGCCGCCGCGCTCACCCTCTTCTCCCAGCTCAACCCCACCCTGATCCGCCGCTTCGGGCCGACCAACGTGCTGACCGGGGCGATCCTGATGTCGATCATCGCCTCCACCGCGCTCGTCGTCACCGGCGCGACCGGCCTCGGCGGCCTGGCAGGCATCCTGATCCCGCTCGGCCTGGTGCTCGGCGCCGCCGGGCTGGCGCTGCCGAACACCCCCGCGCTGGCGTTGACCCGGCACGGCGAGGCCGCGGGCACCGCGGCCGCGATGCTGGGCTGCGTCCAGTTCGGCGTCGGTGCCCTGGTGGCGCCGCTCGTCGGCCTGATCGGCAGCGACAGCGCGGTCCCGATGGGGGCAGTGATGCTCGCGGTCACCACGCTCGCCGCGGTGCTGATGTTCGCCATCGTCCGCCGGGATGAATCCGTCACCTCCGTGCGTTGAGAAGGTGACGGAACGGTCCGGGCCGGTGATTAACGCCGGGGGCGGATTGTTTGGCACAATAGGTGGCTGGTTCCGGTTCACGTCGACGCGACGACCCGGCGACTGAGGCCCCTCGAGAGGAAAACCATGAAGAAGGACATCCACCCGAACTACGTGGACACCGAGGTCACCTGCACCTGCGGCAACACGTTCACCACCCGCAGCACCGAGGCAAAGGGCAACATCCACGCCGACGTGTGCTCCAACTGCCACCCGTTCTACACCGGTAAGCAGAAGATCCTCGACACCGGCGGCCGCGTCGCCCGCATCGAGGCCCGCTACGCCAAGAAGGACGCCGCGAAGAAGTAGCTTCGCGACAGCGCCGGTCCCCGCACCCCGTGCGGAGGCCGGCGCTTTGTCTGTCCCTTCCCACGAACGCCTGAGG
>JAICRS010000072.1 GCA_025966335.1 Nocardioidaceae bacterium | reverse complement strand
CTGGCTGACGATCTGGTCATAGGCCGGGTAGACGAAGCCGTCGAACTGGATCTCGCACACCGGGCGGTAGCCGCGCATGGCCAGGCCGACCGCAGTGCCCAGGATCCCGGACTCGGCGAGCGGACTGTCGATGACCCGGTCCTCGCCGAAGTCCTTCTGCAATCCGTCGGTGATCCGGAAGACACCGCCGAGCTTGCCGACGTCCTCGCCCATGATGAGGACCTTGGGGTCGTCCTCCATCGCCTTGCGCAGGCCGGCGTTCAGGCCCTTGGCCAACGTGATCTTGGACATCAGTGTCCTCCTGCCATCTCGAACGAGTCCAGGTAGGCGGCGTAGCCTTCCTTCTGCGTCGCGAGCTCCTCGGTCTGCTCGGCGTACACCTGGTCGAAGATGTCGAGCACGTTCGGCTCGGGCAAGGCGCGGCAGCCCTCGCGCAGGTGCTCACCGAGCTTCTCGGCCTCGTCGTCGATCTCGGCGAAGAAGTCCTGGTCGACCAGGCCGTTGCGGGTCAGGTAGACCTTCACCCGGGCGATCGGGTCCTTCAGCTTCCAGTGCTCGACGTCGGAGGAGAGCCGGTAGCGGGTCGGGTCGTCGGTGGTGGTGTGCGCACCCATCCGGTAGGTGTACGCCTCGACCAGGGTCGGCCCCTGTCCCTCGCGCGCACGCTGGAGGGCGGCCTGGGTGACCGCGTAGGAGGCGAGCACGTCGTTCCCGTCGACGCGCACACCGGGGAAGCCGAAGCCCAGCGCGCGCTGGTAGAGCGGGATCCGGGACTGCCGCTCGATCGGCTCGGAGATCGCCCACTGGTTGTTCTGGCAGAAGAACACGACCGGGGCGTTGTAGGACGCGGCGAAGATGAACGACTCGTTGACGTCGCCCTGGCTGCTGGCACCGTCACCGAAGTAGGCGACCACGGCCCCGTCCCGGTCGGCGTCACCGGTGCCGACGATCCCGTCTCGCTGCATGCCCATCGCGTAGCCGACCGCGTGCAGTGTCTGCGCACCGATCACGATCGTGTACAGGCCGAAGTTGCCCTCGTTGGGGTTCCAGCCACCCTGGTCGACGCCGCGGAACAGGCCGAGCAGCCGGAGCGGGTCGATGTCCCGGCAGAAGGCGACGCCGTGCTCGCGGTAGGTGGGAAACACGAAGTCCTGGGGCCGCAGCGCACGCCCAGACCCGATCTGGGCGGCCTCCTGGCCCAGCAGCTGCGCCCAGATGCCCAGCTCGCCGTGGCGCTGCAGCGCGGTGGCCTCGGTGTCGATCCGCCGGGTCAGCACCATGTCCCGGTAGAAGCCCTTGATCGCCTCGTCATCGAGGTCGAAGGAAAACTCAGGGTGCTCCACGCGTTCGCCTTCAGGCGTCAGCAGCTGCACCAGCTCAGGGCCGCCGTCGGCGTGCGACGGGCCGAAGACCTCGCCGAGGTCGGGACCGAAGTCCCTCTTGCTCTCGTTCACCTGCACTCCTTTGTGTGGTCGGTGGGCGGGGTCTCCGCCACCGGCTGGGAGTTCACGACCGTGGTGACCACGCGCGGGGGTGTTGCGTCGCGGTCGCACGGGCCGATCCCGGTCTGTGACCGGCGACACACCGGTCTCAGTGAGTCATAACGTACCGATCTTTGGCGTCCCGGCCTAATCCGCGGGCGCATCGGTACAGCCCCGTGACCTGGCCGGATCTCTGGCGGATGTTGTCCGAAATCCGCGCGACGCCACCCGGCCGCGCATCGTAATCTGTCAGTACTCACAAGACAGGACGCTCATGACACAGACGATGCCCGCCGCCGCCCCCGCGAAGGTTGCCCCGAAGCTCGGGCTGGTCGTCGCCGCGCTCGGCGTGGTGTACGTCGTGTGGGGCTCGACCTACCTCGGAATCCGGATCGTCGTGGAGGAGGCCCCGCCGCTGCAGTCCATGGGGCTCCGCTACACCTGCGCGGCGCTGGTGCTCGGCGCGATCCTGGCGATGCGAGGGGGCGTACGGCGGCTCCGGGTCACGCGTCCGGAACTGATGGGCGCGGCGTTCCTGGGCCTGATGCTGCCGGTCCTGGGCAACGGGATGGTCTCGGTCGGCGAGGACCTGGGTGCACCGTCCGGGATCACCGCGCTGCTGATCGCCGTCGCACCGCTGATGATTACGCTCTTCCGCACGCTGGACGGAGACCGCCCACGCGGCCTGAGCATGTTCGGAGTGCTGCTCGGCTTCGTCGGACTGGCTTACCTGGTGCTCTCCGGGCGCGGCAAGGACGTCGGTGAGGTCCCGATCGTCGCTGCCGGGATCATCGTCTTCGCGTCCTCGTGCTGGGCCTTCGGCTCCTGGGTGCAACCTCGGCTGCGCCTGCCGAAGGACGTGTTCGTCACCACCGTCTACGAGATGCTCGCCGGTGGACTGATCCTGCTCGGGGCCGGGACGGCCGTCGGAGAACGCTTCAGCCCCACGTCGTACGGTCCGCAGACCTGGCTGGCACTCGGCTACCTGGTGGTCTTCGGTTCGGTGGTCGCGTTCACCTCCTATGTCTGGCTGCTGGCGAGCGCGCCGATCTCGCTGGTCGCGACGTACGCCTACGTGAACCCGGTCGTGGCGGTGTTCCTCGGTTGGCTGATCCTGTCCGAGCCGATCACCGGCGCCGTCCTGGTCGGTGGTGGCATCGTGGTTGCGGCGGTCGCGATCGTGATCACTGCTGAGCGGCCACGTCGGAAGCCTCTTCCCGAGAGCGCGCAATCACCCGAACGGGTGGCATGACACCCCCCATCCGGGCGGTGAGCGTGGCCCGAAGCGGTGGTTTTCGGTCACCTGGGGTCGACTGTCCACCACGCGGTGCCGGAAGGTGGGTCCTGGCGCGCTCACCGGGGGCGGGCCGCTTCAGTCAGGGGTATCTATGTCATACGTACGTCGTTTGGCGGTTCTCTCCACGACTCTCGGCCTCACCGCCGCAAGCCTGGTCACCGCCGCTTCCACCAGCACGGCCTCGGTCGCGCGCGGTGACGGCTCGGGCAACGCAGTCAACGTCTTCGTTGCCGGCAACCACAGCATCAACATCGACGCCGAGCTGCGTCCGGGCATGCACAAGTTCGTCGTCCGGTCCGCGCGGGACGCCGGCTTCCAGCTGGGAATGCCGGCGCCGGGCTACACCAAGCGCGAACTGGTCCGTGACATCGTCGCCGGACTCAACCAGGGGAAGGTTCGCGCCCTCAAGCGGTTCGAGGCAAACATGACCCTGCTCGGCGGCGTGGCTTCGAGCGCCGACGAGCAGGCGACCATGTGGGTCAACCTGCAGCGCGGAACGTACTGGGCGATCGACACGATGCCTGCCCGCCCGCAGGCGAGCAAGATCGAGACGATCCGGGTCTCCGGTGAGCGACTCGGCGCACGCGCCGACGCCGGCACCGTGATCCGCGCCGTCGGCGAGGTCGACTGGGCCCGTAGGCCGGCCAGCATGCCTGCGCGCGGCAAGGTGACGTTCCGCAACGCCAGCACCGACAACCACTTCCTGGGTCTGACCAAGCTCGCCAAGGGCAAGACGATGGCCGACTTCCGCGAGTGGATCGAGGGCGTCGCCCAGGGCGTCGAAGCGCCGCCGCCGGTCAACTTCAACGTCGGCACCGAGACCGGCGTGGTAAGCCCCGGCAAGAGCATGACCATGCGCTACTCGCTGCCCCCGGGCAACTACGTGATGATCTGCTTCTGGCCGGACGCGGACATGGGCGGCATGCCGCACGCGTTCATGGGCATGTACCGCGGGATCAGGATCGGCTAGTCCGACCTGTCCTCACGACAACGGCTCCGGCGACCTCGGACGAGGTCGCCGGAGCCTTGTCGTGTGCTGGTCTGCTGAAGAGCGCGGTGGATCAAACCCGGGACTGGCGCTCGGTGACCTGGCCGGTACCGCGGTCGTGGCTCTCCGTGTCGACCGGCTCGGGCGACGGTCCACCGGGAGCGGTCCGCTGGAGCTCTCGCTGGACGTTGTCGAGATACATCCCAAGCGGCTGGTTCACCGACAGCGGTTGCATCTTCGGGGGCAGGGTCCGGAGCACCTCGAGCAGCGCCAGAGCGGCCGGCCGGTCATCAGCCATGCAGGCCTGCGCCAGTGAACCTGCGCCCGCATCACAGGCCAGCTGGTAGCGGCCGGCGGCCATCCAGTGCTGGACCCGGCTTGCGGGGTCGAGCACCAAGGTCTCGGCGACGAGCCGGTGCAGCTTCTGCCTGACCCAGGGCCGCAGCCAGTCCAGCAGCTCGCGGCGGCTCGCCCGCTGCTGCAACCGGAAGCCTTCCGGCGTGAGCCGGAGCAGGTCGCGCTCGACCAGGCGACCCAGGACCTCGGTCGTGTCACGGTTCCATCCCGGGTACCACGCGGTCATCAGAGCGTTCACGTCCCTGCGGCTGATCTGCACGTCGGCGACGGCGACCATGCAGAGGACGTCCAGCTCCTCAGCGCGCAGCAGCGGCAGCGACCGTCGCAGCACACCCGCCGGAGGGGACCCCTGCTCGTCGTCGGCGACGCGGAGATCGAGGCCGTCGGCCGTCCACACGATCCGCCCCTCCTCCAGCCAGTTCCGCAGCAGGGAGGACGCCACCCCGGCGAGGCCGGACGACAGGTTCCGCAGCCGGAGCACCAGGTCCTCGGCCGGCTCACCCTGGAGGACCGCGCGGGCGAGCGAGGCGAGATCATCGTCCGAAAGCGCAGGGACCTCGACCGCCTCGATCGCGATGCCGGCCTCCGAGCCCAAGATCCCGGGTGCCGACGCCACCGGCTGCACCAGCGGGACGACCAGGGTGACCTGCTGCCGGCGCACCAGCGTCACCAGGACCGACAGCGCATGGGACGGCAGGTGCTCGGTCGAGGGCATCACCACCACGTCGGCCACCGGGCCTGAGAACACCCGGCTGGAGTCGAGCGGTTGCCGAGGCATCCACACCGGTTCCCGGTTCATGTTGCGCATGGACAGGCCGAGCTGGCGGGACGCGGCCTCGACCACGGACTCGCGACCGCTGCCGGCCTCACCGCACAGCCAGACCAGACCGCATCCTTCCGCCGACCTGCGTACCCGGGACAGCGCGGCTACCAGGGAGTCGACGGCATCTGCGTGCCCGATCACCCCGACGGCGTGGCTCTTCTGGACGGTTCCTGTCAGCAGCTGCAGATGGAGTGCCCGGGTCTGCGGTGAAGGGTCGACGCCGAAGTGCTCGGCCAGGTCATGGCGGAGGCGGTCGTAGACGCTGAGCGCCTTCTCCATCTCGCCCAGCCCGGCCAGCGCGCGCATCATCGCTCGGCCGGCGTGCTCCGAGTGCGGGTCGATCCGGAACGCCTGGCTCGCGAAGTCAAGGCTGTCCCGTGCCCACCGCACCGCTGCTGCGGCGTCGGCAGCGTCCAGCAGCAGTTCGAGCCGCCGTTCCCGCCACTCACGGTGTACCGCCTCGAGCCAGTCGCCGGCGGTGTCGTGCACCTCGATGTCGTCGACGTACAACGACTCCGCCTGCCGGACCAGCAGGACGGTCTCGGCGTGCTCGCCGGCGCGACGGGCTCGGTCCGCGTCGACCATCAGTGCCGAGTAGGCGTGGGTGTCAACCCAGGCCCGGTGCAGGATCATCGAGCCGGGACGGCGTTCGAGGTTGTCGGTCCTGAGGATCTTGCGCAGCTGGCTGGCAGCCGTGCGCAGGCTCGCGCGGCCCCGCTCGGCCTCCACCTCGGGCCACAGCTTGTCGAGGAGCGAGGAGATGGTGACCGCCTGGCCGGCGTTCAGCGCAAGCAGCCTGAGCAGGTCCATCGTCTTGCTCGTGCGCCATTCGGCCTGCTGAACCACGCTGCCGTCGGCACGACGTACCAGCATCGGTCCGAACAGCCGGATCTCGATGGTCTCCATGCTTCTCCCCTACTGCGGCCCGGTGCCGAGCCATCCCCTCGCGGTCCGCGACACGCCTCGGTCCGCATTCCCCTTGCACTGGTTGTACGCCTGTTCGGGCGCCAGGCACAGGACCAATCCAAACAATGAGGCGTTTCCGTCCCTGCGGATAGCCCATCTGGGTGAAGCCGACGCACAACTGGGTGAAGCCCTCGACCGACCGGCTATCCGAAGTGAGCCGAGATGCCCATTGCTGACCGGTTTGACGTTTTGTTGACGATCGCGTCTCTCGCTTTGCATGCCGTTGACACCGCATTCAGGACACTCCACCAGCGCATATCCGTGCGCACCGGTGCTGACGGCACATTCGGCCGTCGGCGGACATCAGGGGGAGGCCCTCGTGTATTACGGAAAACACCTAGAGGCGACAAAGGGCGGCTCATTCAGCCGTGCCGTCGCCAGACGGCGGAAGCGCAGCCACAAGCGCGACCGGGCGAGAAGGGGACTGGCCGCTACATCGGCTGTGCTGCTGGTCAGCACGTTGGCGCCGGCGTCGTTGCTGCTCGCTCCGCAGGCCACAGCCGCACCGGTCGGTGCCGGCTTCCAGCTCGATAGCGGGGACCTCGCGTTCATCCTGAAGCAGATCAAGATTGCCGAGACTCACGTCGCAAGCAGGACACCGGACGGCGAGTACCCATGCTCCGCGATGCTCGACCCGACCGGGACCAGTCCGACCAAGATCCCGACCAACGGCACCAACGGTGAAGTGCTGCCGTGGGGTCTGCGGACGGTTTCGGGCACCTGCAACAACCTGCTCCCCGGCCAGGAGAACTTCGGCGCGGCGGACCAGCCGTTCCCGCACAAGGTGGATCGGCAGTTCCGGCCGGAGTACAGCGTGGCGGGTGTTCCGGTCACGGACCCTGAACCACGGACGATCAGCAACCTGATCGTGGACCAGACGAAGAACAACCCGGCCGCGATCGCCGCCACCAACCTGACGCAGGCCGAGCTAGACGCCTTGGCTCACAACGACACGTTGCCGATCGGCAATGTGGCGCCGGACGCCGGCCTCTCCGCGCCGTTCAACTCGGTGTTCACGCTGTTCGGGCAGTTCTTCGACCACGGCCTCGACCTGGTGGCCAAGCCGGGACCTCCGATCATGATTCCGCTGAAGGCGGATGACCCGCTGGTCACGCACGGGCCCGACGGCGTCCAGGGAAACGGTGACGAGGTGCTGGTGGGCACGCCCATGATGCTCCCGAGGGCGGTGCTGGACCCGGACAGCCAACCGGTCAACCTGACCACGCCGTTCGTGGACCAGAACCAGACCTACACGTCCCACCCCTCTCACCAGGTGTTCCTCCGTGAGTACGCAGTCCAGTCGGCTGCGTTGTTGCCGACAGGCAAGCTCATCGAAGACCACGGCACGGCCGCCGAGGGAGACGAGAGCATGGCGAACTGGGCGCAGGTCAAGGAGCAGACCAGGACGCTCCTCGGCATCGAGCTCAGCGACGCAGACATCCTGAGCGTGCCGGAGATCCTTACCGACCCCTACGGGCACTTCATTCCCGGTCCGGCCAGGGGCCTGCCCCAGCTGGTCACCGACGCAGGGCCGGTCGAAGGCGACCCCGCCGCGCCGGTCTCGCCGCTCGGGGTCGGAGCGCACCGTACCGGTCACGGCTTCCTCGACGACATCGCACACAACGCGATGCCGGTCGGGCGCGCCGGGACGCTGGCACCCGACGCGGATCTCGTCGCCAATGGGCCGTTCGACCGGATGACCACCGGGACCTATGACAACGAGATGCTCGAGGCGCACTTCATCGCCGGCGACGGCCGCGTCAACGAGAACATCGGCCTGACCGCGATCCACCACGTGTTCCACTCCGAGCACAACCGGTTGACCGGGGACATCACCGAGCTGATCAACCAGCAGCCACAAGCCGTCCAGGACGCGTGGAACGCTGTCGACGCCGGCAGTGGTTGGGGCTTCGGCGAGCGGCTCTTCCAGGCATCCCGGTTCGTGACCGAGATGGAGTACCAGCACCTGGTGTTCGAGGAGTTCGGGCGCAAGGTGCAGCCGATGATCAACGCATTCGGTGAGGGCGGCACCGGCTACGAGACCGTGACCAACGCGGCCATCGCCGGTGAGTTCGCCCACGCCGTCTACCGGTTCGGCCACTCCATGCTGACCGAGACGGTGGCGCGGACTGGTGCGGACGGCAGCAACCGCGACATCGACCTGTTCGACGCTTTCCTGAACCCCCCGTCGTACCAGGCGGGCGGACTTTCGGGGGACCAGGCTGCGGGTGACATCTTCCGTGGCATGAGCCGTCAGGTGGGCAACGAGATCGACGAGTTCGTCACCGAGGCACTGCGCAACAACCTGTTGGGACTACCGCTGGACCTTCCGGCCATCAACATTGCCCGGGCCCGCGACACTGGGGTTCCCTCGCTCAACGAAGTGCGCAAGAGCTTCTATGAGGAGTCCAACAACAGCATGGTGGCGCCGTACACGAGCTGGGCGGACTTCGCGTTCCACCTCAAGCACCGGGAGTCGCTCGTCAACTTCGTGGCTGCCTATGGCCAGCACCCGACGATCACGTCCGCGGACACCCTCGCGGGCAAGCGAGCCGCGGCTCAGGCGCTCGTCAGCCCCGAGCTGGCGACGGTGGACACGACCGGAATGACGGATGAAGAGGCAGCGGCCGCGCTGCAGCAGGTGACCGAGGCCAATGCCGCGACGTCCGCAGCAGCACGTGACTTCATGTTCGCGGATGGCGAATGGGCCCTGGCGGAGACCGGCATCAACCTGGTCGACCTCTGGGTCGGTGGGCTCGCCGAGAAGCAGATGTTCGGCGGCGGCCTGCTCGGCTCGACCTTCAACTACGTGTTCGAGAAGCAGCTCGAGGACCTTCAGTTCGGCGACAGGTTCTACTACCTGGCACGGACACAGGGACTCAACCTGCTGGTTCAGCTGGAGGGCAACTCGTTCTCCGAACTGGTCATGCGGAACACCGATGTCTCCGGGCTTCCGGCCGACATCTTCTCCCGGCCAGACCTGGTGTTCAACGTCAAGAACCTGGGCACGTCCGGTGCGGTCCTCAATGACCCCTCGACCGAGGCGAACGAGACCGAGCTGCTGACCCGGATGCCGGATGGCACGATCCGCTTCGGTGGTGAGGAGCACGTCGTCTTCAACGGCGTGGACCAGAGCGACCTGGCGGCCAACGCAACCCTCAACGTCGACGATCGCATCTCGGCCAGTGTCGGGGACGACACGATCCGAGGCAACGGTGGGAACGACCGGATGCAGGGTGGCGACGGCGCAGACAACCTGGTTGGTGGTGAAGGCGACGACATCATGAGCGACCTCAACGGCGACGACGTCCTCAAGGGCGGACCTGGCAACGATGCCATGTCCTCCGGTCAGGGCTTCGGCGGCGACCTCAACCAGGGCGGTTTCGGCAAGGACTTCATCGTGGGCGGCAACGACATGACGGAGACCTTCGCCGGCGGCGGGGACGACTTCGTTTTCGCCGGTGACGACCTGGACACTGTCTTCGGTGACTACGGCGATGACTGGATCGAGGGCGGCTTCGGCCCCTTCAACCTGCTGCAGGGTGACACGGGGCAGGCCTTCCAGGACGACCCGACCGGTGGCCACGACGTCATCGATGGCAACGGCGGCGAACAGGACTACGACTCCGAGGGCGGCGACGACATCATGCTCGCCGGTCCCGGGATCCAGCGGTCCGAGGGCATGCTGGGCTTCGACTGGGTGACCCACAAGGGCGACCCGAGCCCGGGCAACTCCGACATGGAGATCAGTGCCCAGCTTCCGCCGAGCCTGGAGGACCTGAAGGATCGATTCGACCTGGTCGAGGGCCTGTCCGGATGGGACAAGAACGACGTGCTCCGCGGGGACGACCGGACAACGGTTGATCTCGGTGGCGCCCTCGAGCACGGCCTGATGGATGCAGGAGTCGGACGCATCTCCGGTCTTGAAGCACTCGTGCCCACGGACGCGGATGCCGCGACCGAAGGTGTGCGCTTCAACACCGGGAACATCATCCTTGGTGGCGCCGGAAGCGACACCATCGAGGGACGTGGCGGCAACGACATCATCGACGGCGACCAGTGGTTGGACGCCAGGATCGGTGTCGACACGACCGGTGACGGCGTCCCGGACGGGCAGCTGTACAACAGCATGAAGGAGCTGCAGACGCAGGTTTTCGCCGGCGCCATCAACCCGGGCGACATCCACATCGTGCGAAGGATCATCTCTGCGCCTGAGGACTCGGCTGCCCTGCACGGCAACGATGTTGCGGTGTTCTCCGGTGTGGCGGACGACTACGACGTCGCCGACCTCGGTGAAGGCGTCTACAGCGTGGCTCACGACGGTGGCGGTGGGGTCGATGGGACCGACACTCTGCGCAACATCGAGCAGATCCAGTTCGGGCTGACCGGCACTCCTGTGGACATTGCGTCCGCGGTGACCGGTGCTCCGCGCACGACCGCTCTGCAGATCAGCAGCACCACGCCGGTTGCCGGTGTGGAGCTGACGGTCGGACTCCTCGCTGCCGGCGACGGCACGACTGAGTTCAGTTGGCAGGTGCTGAACACGGAGACCGGTGACTGGGAAGAGGTCGACACGGGTGAGACCTTCACCCCGACGGCTGACCAGGTCGGCAAGTCTCTGCGGCTGGTCTACTCCTTCACCAACGCGGCCGGAGAGCCGCAGGTGCAGATCTACCAGTTCGGCGCTCCTGTTGCTGAAGAGGGCACTGTTCCGGAGCCCGGCACCGTCGTTCCCGTTGAGGACACCACCACCGACCCCGGTGATGGCGACGACGACGGTGACGGTGACCCGGGAACCGACCCGGGTACTGACCCAGGCACGGACCCCGGGACCGACCCGGGTACTGACCCAGGCACGGACCCAGGTACCGACCCAGGAACCGACCCAGGAACCGACCCAGGAACCGACCCCGGAACCGACCCCGGAACCGACCCAGGTACCGACCCAGGTACCGACCCAGGTACCGACCCAGGTACCGACCCAGGCACGGGCGGTGGTGGAACGACGCCTCCTCCTCCGACCGGCGGCGGTGGAACGACCACACCTCCTCCCACGGATGGCGGCGGCACGACTCCGCCTCCCACCGGTGGCGGCGGAACCGATCCGGGCACTGACCCCGGCACCGACCCGGGCACCGATCCTGGAACGGACCCAGAGCCTGAGCCGAAGACGGTCTCCAGTGCGCCGGTGCTCCGCAAGGTCGCGCCCGGTGCAGTGGGTGGCAGGTCCACCGCACGCGTCACCTGGCGAGGGCCGCTACTCACGGGCGGATCCGACATCACCGGCTACAAGGTGGTGGCGGTCCGGATCCGCAGGGACGGATCGGCCGGCGCTCGCAAGGTGAAGCTCGTCGACTCGTCCAAGCGAGCGCTGACGATGAGGCTTCGGCCGGGTCGCTACCGCTTCGTGGTCAGGGCGATCAACGAGATGGGCACCAGCAGGGCCGACCGCTCGAGGGTGGTGAGGGCCCGCTGAGAAGCCTCCCCTAGGAGGATCCGGACCGCCGTCATCCCCCCGGCGGTCCGGACCTGGGGGCACAACTGAATAGATACAAACCGGAGGCGGTCGTCCAAAACGACCGTCTCCGGTTTCTGCGTGTCGCTCTCCTTTACTTAGCCCTTCTGTGCCAGGCGTCCACGCGCATCCGAACGATCCCCATGGGCAGTCGTGCCCATTCGAATCCCGTTTGACGTTTTGTTGATGTCCCCCATCCGCCTTTCACGTCGCGTTGATGGAGCCGTCCGCAGACTGCCGCAGCGCATAGCTCCATGTGCACCGGCACTGGCGGCATCCAAGCCGTCGGCGAACTTCCTAGGGGAGGACCTCGTGAAGTACGGAAAACGGATCATGGCGACCAAGGACGGCCCAGCAGGGCGCCACGTCGCGACGAAGCAGAAGCAGGTACGAGAGCAAAGCAAGGGGAAGAAGGGTGTCGCGGCAACATCCGCGATGCTGCTGGTGGCCAGTCTGGCTCCGGCGACCCTGCTTCTTGCCCCTCAGAGCGCGAATGCAGCGCCGGTCGGGGCGGGGTTCCACCTCGAGAAGTCCGACCTCGACTTCATCCTCAAGCAGATCAAGATCGCCGAAACACACGCTGGAAGCCGCACGCTGGAAGGCACGTACCCGTGTGCTTCGATGCTGGACCCGACCGGCGCTGCCCCGAACAAGATCCCGACCAACGGCACCAACGGGGAAGTGTTGCCCTGGGGTCTGCGAACGGTCTCGGGTACCTGCAACAACCTGTTGCCTGGTCAAGAAAACTTCGGTGCAGCGGACCAGCCGTTCCCGCACAAGGTGCCACGGCAGTTCCGTCCCGACTACTCGACCGCGGGTGCGCCGGTCACCGACGCATCGCCCCGTGTGATCAGCAACCTGATCGTCGATCAGACGTCG
>JAICRS010000075.1 GCA_025966335.1 Nocardioidaceae bacterium | reverse complement strand
TCAGGTCGGCCTGCGCGGCGTTGTCGCTCACCCCGCTCAGCAGGTAGAGCGCCGGCAGGTCGGGCTGCTTCTCCGCGTGCGCCTCGACGCCGCGGGCCAGCATCGCCTCCGCGAGGCGGGTGCCGATGCCCTCGCCCCGACGGGCCGGGTGCACCGATCCCTCCAGGTGGACCTTGTGGTTCTCCGTGGACGCCGCGCGGGGATAGACGCAGAAGTAGCCGACCAGCTCGTCGCCGTCGAACGCGCCGACCATGTCCTTGCCGAGCTCGATGTCGGGGTTGTCCATCTCCTCGACCAGGTCGGCCTCGTTGTAGTGCTCGCCGGTCTTCTCGACCCGCTCGACGTCGGCGAGCAGTCGGTTCCAGGCGGGGATGTCGGCCTTGGTGAGGGCACGCAGGGTCAGGTCCACCCGCTGAGGGTAGGACCTGGCGCCTCGGTGCCGCACGCGAATTTCGTGGCAGGGTGGGCTCGACGACGGAAGGGATGGGTCGATGGTTGCGCCGAGCGGCGAGCAGTACGAGATCAGCGGTGGCGGCTACCGCGCGGTGGTCACCGAGTGCGGGGGTGGGCTGCGGGTCCTCGAGTACGACGGGCGACCGATCGTCGCGGGCTACGACCTCGACGCGATGGCACCCTCGGGGGCGGGGCAGCTGCTGCTTCCGTGGCCGAACCGGATCCAGGACGGTGCCTACTCGTTCGGCGGCACCGACCACCAGCTGTCGCTGTCCGAGCCCGCCCGGCACAACGCCAGCCACGGCCTCGTCCGGTGGGCGTCGTGGACGCTGGAGGAGAAGACCGACAACACGGTGTCGTTGATGTACCGGCTGATGGCGCAGAAGGGCTACCCGTGGACGGTGGACCTGCACGTGCTCTACGACCTCTCCGCCGACGGCCTGACCGTGACGGTCACCGCCACGAACATGGTGGCGTCGGCGGCGCCGTACGCCCAGGGCGCGCACCCCTACCTCACCGTCGGCGACGACGGCGTGGACGGATGGGAGCTGACCCTGCCCGCAGCGACCTGCCTGACCGTCGACGACCGGAAGATCCCGACCGGGCGCACGGAGGTGGCCGGCACCGACCGCGACTTCCGGGACCCGCGCACGCTGGGCGCCGTCGAGCTCGACACCGCCTTCACCGACCTGTCCCGGACCGGTGAGGGGCGCGCCGAGGTGCTGGTGCGGAACCCGGCGGCCGGCCGCGGCGTCCTGCTCTGGATGGACGGGGCACACCGGTGGGTGCAGGTCTACACCGGCGACGACCTCGGTGATCGGGCCCGCACGTCGCTCGCCGTCGAGCCGATGACCGCTCCCCCGGACGCGTTCCGGACCGGCGAGGACCTGGTGACGCTCGCGCCGGCCGGCGAGGAGGGCGACGAGCACTCCTCGTCGTGGGGCCTCCGCGCCCTGTAGCTCCCCCGGCTGATCACCAGGGTATGCAGCCGATCTGCCGCTCCCCATGGCCTACCCACCATGGGGAGCGGGAGATAGCCGTGGGGAGCTGGTGCCCCGAGCCGCTACTCGGCCGGCGGGACGTAACCGGTCGGGTCGTCGCCGAGGTCCACGATCGCGGCGACCGGGCCGCCGCCGTCGGGCCCCTGGTGCGCAGCCGAGACCGACACGAACACCGCCGGGTCGCCGGTGACCGCAGCGGTGACCCCGCCGACGCAGGCCTTGATCTGCCGGTGCCAGTGCACGTCGGAGTCGTCGAGCATCGCGTTGCGCCGTCCGTTCACGGTGCCGTCCTGGCTCACCTCGCACTTGAGGAACACGTTCACCAGCCGTCCCTGCAGGTCGGTCCAGTGCGGCCGGTCCGGCAGGTCGAGCCCGGCGTTTTTGATGGACTCCCAGATCCCGTCCTGGTCAAGCGCATCCTGCATCACCGAGTGCCCGATCCGGTAGCGGCCACCCACGCCCCGCGCGTTGCCGACCACGACGACCTGCGCCTGGTCCAGCTCGACGCCGGACGAGCAGGACGCCACCGAGGAGAACAGCGAGCGGTCGTGCATCACCTGGTCGTTGGTGGGCATCTCGATCTCGCCGAGGGCCACCGCGATCCCGAGCGCGGTGGTGCCGTTGGACAGGTCCATCGACTCGTGGGTGTGCTCGGTCCACACCGTCTTCCCGCGGCTCTTCGCGTCCCGGATCGTGTGGATGGTCAGCAGAGGGGTCTTGGTCTGCACGTAGTGCACGTCGGCGACGTCGGTGATCCCGGCGCGTTCCATCGCGACCTTCACCGCGTCGGCGACCTTGGAGACCATCTCCACGCGACCGATCTCCTCGGGCAGCAGCTGCTCGCTCATCGCGAACCCGACCGTCAGGCGTGGCTCGTCGGTGGCCGGCGCGGAGTCGGCGGGCACGGTGGCGAACACGGTCGCGTGCGGGCTGATCACGCCGTCCGTGCCGCCCGACCACACGATCGGGACCTGCTTGACCTCCTCGGCGCTGCGGCTGCCCTTGTCCGCGAGCACCTCGCGGAACGCGCGGTCGGCGATGATCCGGGTGTAGTCGTTGACGCCACCGTTGCCCTCGGTCTTGCCGATCACCGCGATCACCCGGTCGGCCTCGATCTCGCCCTTGTCGATCAGGTCGGACAGCCCGCTGGCGTCCGACACGTTGAGGATCGGGACCTTGCGTACCTCGATCGGTTCTGGCATCGCGTGTCGCTCCTTCTGGTGGTTGTGTTCGCTACTCGTTCACGACGACGGTGCCGCTCTTGCCGGCGACCGCGTCGATGATGTTGTCCAGGTTGCTGATCACGGCGTACGTGCCGCCACGCTCGACGAACCGGCAGGCCGCGTCGACCTTCGGACCCATCGACCCGCTCGCGAAGTGTCCTTCGCCGGCGAGCGACCGGAGGCCCTGCACGGAGACCCGCTCGATCGGCTGGGCCTCCGGGGTGCCGTAGTGCAGGACGGCGTTGGACACGTCGGTCGCGATCACCAGCACGTCCGCGTCGACCGTGCGCGCCAGCAGCGCGGCGCCGAGGTCCTTGTCGATGACCGCCTCCACACCGTGCAGGGCCCCGTCCTCGTCGCGGACGACCGGGATCCCGCCGCCGCCGTTGGCGATCACGATGAAGCCGGCGTCGACCAGCGCGGCGACCGCTGCGGCGTCGAGGATCTCCAGCGGTTCCGGCGAGGCCACCACCCGGCGCCAGCCCTTGTCGCCGCGGTGCTCCCACGTCTCGCCGTGGTCGATCAGCAGGGCGGCCTCGTCCTGCGACAGGTAGCGGCCGATCGGCTTGGTCGGCTTCACGAACCCCGGATCATGGGCGTCCACCCGGGTGCGCGTGACGACCGCCGCGGCCCGGCGTACGACCCCACGCCTGGCGAGCTCCGCCTCCAGGCAGTCCATCAGCACGAACCCGAGCGTCGCCTGCGTCTGCGCTCCGCACCAGTCCAACGGCACCGGCGGTACGACGGACGCGGCGAGCTCGTTCTTGACCAGGAGGTTTCCGACCTGCGGACCGTTGCCGTGCGTGATCACCACATCGACATCGCGGGCGACGAGCTCGGCGACACTCCGCATCGCGATGCCCGCGGCACGGATCTGGTCCTCGGGACGGGCGCCGCCGTCGGCCGAGGTCATCGCGTTGCCGCCGAGGGCCAGGAGAACTCTCATCGTGATCAGAACCTACGGCCCCACGGGTCCGCGCGGCGACGGCGACATCCGCCCAGCACGATCGCGTCCGTTGGCACAGTTGCACATCAGTGGTCGAACCTTCCCACCATCAGGTCGTCGAGGTCCAGGTCGAGCCGGGCCGACCGCCGCTCGAGCGCCCGAGCCGCGGCACGGCGTACGTCGGGCTCCGGATCGTCGAGGGCCGCATGGATCACCGACAGGTGCTCGCGCTTGCCGACAACCTTGCAGCACATCTCCGCGACCCGCCACCGCTCGTCGGCCAGGTGCTCGACGACGAGCCTCGTAGCCTCCGCGGCGTGGCTGGGTGTCCAGACGTACTGCATCGCGCGGGCACCCCAGATGGCCGGCCACAGCGCGAAGTCGCGGTTGCCGAGCAGGATCTCGGCGTGCGCACCGCCCAGGTAGCGCAACGCCGTGGGGAACCGGGCGGGATCGTCGCCGTCCAGCAGGGTGATCGCGTAGGCCATCACGGCAGGCTCTGGCACGTGCGACAGCAGCTCGCCGACGAGCCGGTCGAAGGGCCGGGACAGGTCGGCCGGCTCGGGCAGCCCGGCGAACGCGGTGGTGAGGCTCATCGCCACGCCGCTCACATCCAGTCGACCTCGGCAGCGGTCGCCCCGGCCGCGAGCGTGGCGTAGCCCGGCCCACGGTCGAAGAAGGGCGCCTTCGGGCGAGCAGCGCGTAGCTCCTCGCGCAACCGGTCGCTCGCCTCCGCATCGACGCGCGGATCATCCTTCCCACCGGTGACGACCGCACCGTAGTCACTCGCCGCGGCCTCCACGGACACCTTGCCCCAGAGCACGTCGCGCGCGATCTCGTCGTACGACCGGTCCAGCGGGTCCCCCCAGCCGCCGCCACCGGTGGTCCGGATCCGGATCACCTCACCGGCCTTGACCGGTTCGGCGTCGGCGAGCGCGTCGACCTCCCGCTCGTTCGGCCCGCCGGCGTCCACGGTGACGCTGAACGGCCGGCCGGCCTTGCCGCCCTTGACGCCCCAGCAGGCCAGGATCGACCGGTCCGCGATCGACATGAAGTGCGCGTCCTTGAGCATCCGGATGTGTTTCTCGTAGCCGAGCCCGCCGCGGTAGCGGCCCGCTCCCCCGCTGTCGACGGCGAGCCCCAGCCGCTCCACGAGGAACGGGAACCGGGACTCGGAGAACTCCGTCGGCAGGTTCCGGGAGTCGGGCACGACGTGGATGGTGTCCTCGCCGTCGGCGTAGTAGCGGCCGCCGGAGCCGCCGCCGAGCACCTCGCGCATGAGGTACGGCGCGCCGTCCAGGTCGTTCCCGTAGACGCCCGTGTACCGGATCGTCTCCTGGTCCGCGGGCATCCGACCGTCCACGGCCTTCGCGACCACACCGGACAGCACCCCGAGCAGGCGCAGGATCACGAACGTGCGGGCGTTGGTCGGCGCCGGGAACACGGGGGTGAGCAGCGTGCCCTTGGGCGGGAACCGCATCTCGATCAGCGGCACCACGCCCTCGTTCACGTCGAGCTCGGCCATCCGCTCCGGGGTGTCGGCCAGGTTGCGCAGGATCGGCGCGAGCCACTTCTTGAGGAAGTTGCCGTCGGCGTAGTCACCGCAGTGGTTGATCGGTCCCTTTGCCTGCGGCGCGGTGCCGTGGAAATCCAGGATCAGCCGTTCGCCGCCCGGGTCGTCGACGTCGGTGCGGGTCAGGGTGATCCGTTGGGTGTGCAGCTTCGGGTCCTCGACCCCGTCGTGCTCGGCGTAGTCCTCCCAGACGTACTCCCCGACCGGGATCTTGGAGAGGATCTCGCGACGGAAGGTGGCGGTGGTCTTGTCGAGGACCGCGTCGAAGCAGGACTCGACGGTGTCCTTGCCGTAGCGCTCGAACAGCTCGGTCATCCGGCGCGCACCCATCAGGCAGGCCGAGCACTCGGCGTCGAGGTCGGCGGCCAGCGACTCCGGCATCCGGGAGTTGCGGGTCATGATCTTCAGCGCCTGCTCACAGGGCACGCCCTGGTCCCACAGCTTGATCGGCGGGACCATCAGCCCCTCCTCGAACACGCTGGTGGCGTTGGAGGGCATCGAGCCCGGGACCGCGCCGCCGATGTCGTCGTGGTGACCGAAGGCCTGGACGAAGGCGACCACCTCCGGACCGTTGCCACTGTCGTGGAACACCGGCGCCGTGACGCACAGGTCCGGCAGGTGCCCGATGCCGCCCTCGGACAGGTAGACGTCGTTGTGGAAGAACACGTCGCCCGGCCGCATGGTCTCGATCGGGTAGTCGCGGACCACCGGGTGGACCAGCGCCGAGTAGGACCGGCCGGTCAGCTTGCGCAGGTTCCGGTCGTGGATCCCGGCTCGGTAGTCGTGGGCGTCGCGGATCATCGGCGACCTCGACGTACGCCCGATCGCGGTCTCCACCTCCTGCTCGACCGAGGCGAGGTAGCCCTCGATGATCTCGACCAGGATCGGGTCCGGTTCGGCGCCCTCGGTCAGCCGGTACGCCGGCTTGTCAGGCGTGGTGATCGCCCCAGCGGTCATGGGGTCTGACAACTCGGTCATGAGGAGGCCCTTCCGATGATGAGGTTGCCGAACGCGTCGACCCGGGCGGTGAAACCGGGGTGCAGCGGCACGGTGGAGCTGAACTCCTCGAACACCGCCGGTCCCGCGACGGTGTCCCCGGCGCCGAGCCGCGCCCGGTCGTAGACCGGTGTGTCGGCCCAGTCGTCGAAGTAGACCTGCCGGGTCCCGGTGCGGGCGGACTCGGCTCCGTTGCCGGCGGCCACCTCACGGACCTCCGGCTTGCGGATCGGGCCGACGCCGGTGACCCGCAGGTTCACCCACTCCACCTCCTGACGCGCGTCGTCCCGGAAGTCGTAGCCGTACAACGCCTTGTGCTCGTCGTGAAACGTCGCAGCGACGCCCGCGAACAGGTCGTCGGTGGTCGGCCCGCCGGGTACGTCGACCCGCACCTCGTAGGCCTGCCCGTAGTAGCGGATGTCCGCTGTCCGGACGAACTGCCGCTCGCCCTCGGGGAAGCCCTCCCGGGCCAGCGCCGCATCGGCCTTGCCGGCCAGGTCGTCGAAGACACCCTGCACCGTCGCGGTGTCCAGCGCGGAGGCACGGCACACGTTGGTCTGCACGTAGTCGTTGCGTACGTCGACCGTGAGCAGCCCGTAGGCCGACAGGTTCCCGGGGTTCATCGGCACCAGCACGCCCTCCAGGCCCAGGATGTCGACCAACCGGCAGGCCAGCAGCGATCCCGACCCGCCGAAGGTGACCATCGTGAAGTCGCGTACGTCGAGCCCCCGGTTGACCGTGATCTGACGCAACGCGTTCGCCTGGTTCCACGCCGAGATCTCCAGCACGCCGGTCGCGCACGCCTCCAGCGACAGGTTCAGGTCCGCGGCGAGCTTCTCCAGGCCGACCCGGGCCGCGTCGACGTCGAGCGGAACCTCACCACCGAGCAGGTGCGGCGGGATCCGGCCGAGCAGCACGTGCGCGTCGGTGATCGTCGGCTCGCTGCCCCCGGCGCGGTAGCACATCGGACCCGGGTCCGCGCCGGCCGACTGCGGCCCGACCTTCAACGTGCCCTCCGGTGAGATCCAGGCGATCGAGCCGCCGCCGGCCCCGACGGTGACCACGTCGATCATCGGGATCTTCGACGGGTACGCCCCCACGTGGCCTTCCGTGGTCAGGGCAGGGTGGCCGTCGATGACCACGGTCACGTCGGTCGACGTACCGCCTCCGTCACAGGTGACCACCTGCGGGAAGCCGGCCTTCTCCGCGACCACCGCGGCACCGAGCGCGCCGGCCGCGGGACCGGACAGGACCGTCGTGATCGGCTGGTGGACGACCTCCTCCGCCGACAGCACGCCGCCGTTGGACTTCATCACGTAGAACGGGACCGTGCTCCTGCGTGCGTCTCCCTGGCTGCCCACCGGAACGCCGGACGCCTGGCTGAGCGCGTCCAGGTGGCTCGCGATGTTCTCGACGTAGCGACGGATGTTGGGCTTCACGGCGGCGTCGACGAGGGTGGTGACGCTGCGTTCGTACTCGCGGTACTCGCGCAGCACCTCGCTGGAGATCGAGACGGTGGCGTCGGGGTGCTCGCGGGCGAGGACGTCGCGCATCGCGATCTCGTGCGTGTCGTCGGCGTAGGAGTGCAGGAAGCACACCCCGATCGTGTTGATCCCCTGCGCCTTGAACCAGCGGGCCACCTGCGCGGCAGCGTCCTCGTCGAACGGGCGGACCTCCGCCCCGGTCACCGAGAGCCGGCCGGGCACCGTCTTCACCCGGTGGGCGGGCACGATCCGGTCCGGCTTGACCCAGAAGTAGGAGTTGCCGTAGCCGTCGGGCACGGACTGACGGGCGATCTCGAGGACGAACTCGTAGCCCTCGGTGGTGATGAAGCCGAGGTTCTCCACCTTGCCCTCGAGCAGCTTGTTGGTGGCCACCGTGGTGCCGTGGCTCACCGCGCTGACCGAGTCCCCGCCGAGTCCGAGGGTGTCGAGCACCTTGTGCACGCCGGCCATGAACCCGACCGCCGGGTCGTGCGGCGTGGACGGGGTCTTCGTGGTCGCCATCTCACCGGAGTGCTCGTCGACCGCGACGACGTCGGTGAACGTGCCACCTGTGTCGATCCCGATGCGGATGCTGCGCCGGTCCTGCTGGGTGGTCATGTCATCTCCGGGGTGAGCTGCGGGCGGATCCGGCCGGCGGGGTTGGCGCGTTCGAAGGCGAACGCGACCTCGAGCAGACGGCGTTCCTGGTTCGGCGCTGCCACGATCTGGATCCCGACCGGCCAGCCCTGCGGGGTGAAGCCGGCCGGCACCGAGATCGCCGGGCAGCCGGTGACGGTGATGAAGTACGCCGAGCGCATCCAGTCGAGGTACGTCGACTGGACCTGACCGTTGATCGCGGCGGGGTACTCCTCGTCCGCGCTGAACGGCGGCACCTGGCTGACCGGCATCACCAGCACGTCGTAGCTCTCGAAGAACTCGGTGACGCGTGCGGTGAGCTGCGTCCGGGTCTCGTAGGCGCGGGCGACGTCCTCGCCGGTGAGGTGCTCGCCCGCACGGATGTTGTCGGCCAGGGACGCCTTGAACGAGTCGGGGTTCTTCTCCAGCATCGCGCCGAACTTGTGCCAGAACAGCCATGCGCGCAGGGTGCGGAACGTGTCCTCCGCGCCGGTGAGGAGCGGATGCGCGTCCTCGACGCGGGCACCCGCGTCCGTGAACACCTCGGCCTGCGCGGCGACGAGCCCGGCGACCGTGGTGTCCACCGCGAACTCGCCACCGAGGTCCGTCGAGAGCGCCACCCGAAGGTCGGCGAGGCTTCCGGACAGTGGACCGGCGAAGCTCTCCCCGGGTGTCTCCAACGCGAGGGGTGTACGCCGGTCCGGCCCGGCCATCACCGACAGCAGCAGTGCCAGGTCCGCGACGTTGCGGGCCATCGGCCCGGGCACGGAGGTGGACTCCCAGGCGTTGTCGGTGGGCCAGCTCGGGACCCGTCCCAGGCTCGGACGCAGGCCGACCACGTTGCAGAAGGACGCCGGGTTCCGCAGCGAGCCACCCATGTCGCTGCCATCGGCGAGCGGCACCATCCCGGCGGCGAGAGCGGCCGAGGCCCCGCCGCTGGACCCGCCGGCGGAGCGGGACAGGTCGTGCGGGTTCCGGGTGGTTCCGAAGACCGGGTTGAACGTGTGCGAGCCGGCCGCCCACTCCGGGACGTTCGTCTTGCCGATGGTCACCGCTCCCGCCGCACGCACGCGTTCGACGACGAGATCGTCGCGACGAGGGACGTTGTCCGCCATCAGCGGAGACCCGAAGGTGGTGCGCCACCCGGCGACCTGGTGGGTGTCCTTGAACGCGAACGGCAGCCCGTGCAGCGGACCGGACGTCTCGCCGCGTGCCGTCGCCTCGTCAGCCGCCTCCGCCTGTTCCCGGGCGCGCTCCGGATCCAGGCTGACGACCGCGTTGACGGCGGGGTTGGTCGCCTCGATCCGGGCGAGGTGCAGGTCGAGCAGCTCCCGGGCCGAGATCTCCTTGGCGGCGATCGCGGCCACCATCTGCCGCGCGGTGCTGTAGTGGTCGATGTTCATCGTGATCAGCTGCGCTGCCGACCGGCGAGCCAGCCGCCCACGACCGCGCCCGCCAGCGCCGCCGCCGCACCGACCGCGACCCCCAGCAGGAAGGACGACCCGTCGGACGCGCCGCCCGAGGCACGAGCCGGCGCGGTGAAGACCTGCCCCTCCGCCGGCCTGCCCGACGGCACCGGGGCGCCTCCGGACGGCGCACCAGCGGGCCGGCCCGACGACGCCGGGGCGGCGGTGGATGGGTCTGGCGGGAGGCCGAGCGAAGCGAGGCCGGATGGTTCCGTCGCCCCGGCGTTGGCGGGAAGGCCCGCGGAACCGTAGCCCGGAGGCGGCGTGGAGCCGCCCGCGAGCATCGTGTCGACCGCGGCGAAGAACTCGGCGGCCATCTTCTTGGAGACGCCGGTGAGCATGCGTTGGCCGACGCCGCCGATCATCCCGCCGACCACGGCGTCGGCGTCGTAGGTCAGCTCGGTGCCGCCGTCGGGTCCGTCGGCCAGGGTCACCATCACGTCGGCGCCGATGGTGCCGGGAGCGCCCGCGCCTTGCGCGTGCATCCGGAACGATCCGGGTTGCTCCTGGTCGGTCAGGCGAACCTCCCCGTCGTACACGCCCTTGATCGAGCCGACCCCGGCGGCGATCGTCATCTTGTACGCGTCGTCGCCGAGCGCCTCGAGCCGCTGCACCCCGGGGATCGTGCGCACCAGCACGGCGGGGTCGTTCAGGGCCCGCCACACCTCTTCGCGGTCGGCGGTGAAGTGGGATGTTCCGGAGACCTTCATGCTGGGTCCTTCGGTGTCGGGGAGCCGGCCGCCAGGCGCAGGTGGAACAGCTCGCTCGGTGAGATCGGCATGCGGCGGATCCGGATGCCCTCGGCGTCCTCGATCGCCGAGGCGATCGCCGCGGACCCCGGGATCACCCCCGCCTCGCCGGCGCCCTTGACGCCGAGCGGGTTCAACGGGGACGGCGTCTCGAGGTGGTCGATCTCGATGAACGGCACCTCGGAGGCGTAGGGCATCAAGAAGTCCATGTAGGACGCGTTCAGCAGCTGCCCGTCGGCGGCGTACTCCATGCGTTCGTAGAGCGCGCCGCCCACTCCTTGGGCGACTCCGCCGTGGATCTGGCCCTCCACGATCATCGGGTTGATCACCGTCCCGCAGTCGTGGACGACGCAGTAGCGCAGGATCTTGATGTCCGCGGTCTCCGGGTCGGTCTCGACGACCACGGCGTGCATGCCGTTGGCGAAGGTGGACCGGGTCGGGGAGTAGTAGTCGGTGCCCTCGAGTCCGGGCTGGTCCCCCGGGGTGACGGGTGGCCGGTCCGGGTCCGCGGGGGCGGCGAACTGGGTGGCCCGCTGCGCGGCCTCGTCGAACGCGTACCGCAGCGGGTTGGAGAGTACGGCGACCGTGCCGATGTCGATCTGCGAGGCCTTCGTCGGCACCGTGCCCTTCACTCCGATGCTCCCGTCGACGATCTCGAGGTCGTCGACGGAGGCCTCGAGCGCCTGCGCGGCGATCCGCAGCGCCTTCTCGCGCACCTTGCGGGCGGTCATCGCCACGGCGCTGCCGCTCATCACCGCGGTCCGCGACGCGAACGTGCCGACCGCGTACTTGAACCGGCGGGTGTCGCCAGTGGTGACCTTCACCCGGTCGAACGGCACGCCGAGCTCGTCGGCGACGATCTGCGCGAGCATCGTCTGGTGGCCCTGGCCCTGACTGGTGAGACCGGTGGAGACGACCACGGACCCGTCGGTCTCGACCCGGATGTGCCCACCCTCGTAGGGCCCGACGCCGGTGCCCTCGACGTAGCAGGCCATCCCGATCCCGACGGTGCGGCCCTCCGCCCGGGCCTCTTCCCGGTAGGCCTCGAAGTCGTCCCAGCCGACCAGCTTCTTCAGCTTGTCCAGGGTCGCCGGGAAGTCCCCGGAGTCGTAGAGCAGCTGCCGGCCGTCCTGGAAGATCAGGCCCTGGTCGAAGGGCATCTCCTCGGGCTGGATGAAGTTGCGTTCGCGGACCACGGTCCGGTCCAGACCGAGGTGGTCGGCGATCGCGTCCATCGTCCGCTCCATCACGAAGCAGCCCTGTGGCCGGCCGGCTCCCCGGTAGGGCGTGACGATCACGGTGTTGGTGTAGAGGCTCTGGAACTCGACCCGGTAGACGCCCGGCTTGTAGGGCCCGAGGAGCTGGGTGGAGGTGATGATCGGGACGATCAGGCCGTACGGCGTGTAGGCACCGTTGTCGTGCCAGAACTCGACGTCGAGCCCCAGCAGCCGGCCGTCGTCGTCGAAGCCGACCTCGATGTGCTGCACCTGCGCACGCTCGTGGGCGGAGGAGAT
>JAICRS010000103.1 GCA_025966335.1 Nocardioidaceae bacterium | reverse complement strand
GTCGTACCGCCGCCGATGTCGACGACCATGTTGCCGGTCGCCTGGTGCACCGGGAGGTTCGCACCGATCGCCGCGGCCATCGGCTCCTCGACGATGTAGACGCGGCGGGCGCCGGCCTGGTAGCCGGCCTCCTTGACCGCGCGCTGCTCCACGGCGGTGATCCCGCTCGGGACGCAGATCACCAGCCGCGGCTTGGCGAAGTAGCGGCGGCGGTGCACCTGCCGGATGAAGAACCGGAGCATCTGCTCGGTCGAGTCGAAGTCGGCGATCACGCCGTCCTGCAACGGGCGGATCGCGGTGATGTTGTCGGGCGTGCGGCCGATCATCCGCTTCGCCTCGTGGCCGACGGCGAGGATCTCACCGGTCGTGGAGTTCAGTGCGACCACCGACGGCTCGTCGAGCAGCACGCCCTTGCCGCGGACGTAGACGAGCGTGTTGGCGGTGCCGAGGTCAACGGCCATGTCCCGACCGATGAAGCTGTTCGCCATGTTGCCCTGCCGCCCCTAGAACTCCCGTGAACAGGTACGGCGAACCTGCTCACCGACCCTGAGTAAAAGCCTAAGAGCGCAATGTGCCTATACCCGGCAGGACACGCGGGCCCACATCCGTCCCAGAGCCGCGTTCGGTCCCAAACGGCTGTCCCGTGCACCGCAGGACAACCATTCGGAACCGAACGCGGAAGATGCCCGTCCCAAACTCACCGATACACCCTGCGCCGCCCAATGACCCCGCCACATCTAGTTCGTGACGCACGACAGGTTCCGCGCGCCAAGAACCTGCATCCGGTCCCGTCGTACCGGCGAACCAGCGCGGGCAAGCGGGACGGGAGGCAGGGAGGCAGGGAGCGCCGGCGGAGCCGGGCGGCGGGCGCGGCGGGCGCGGCGGGCGCGGCGGGCGAGGCGGGAGCCGAGCGGATCAGTCCTGCAGGTCAGGAAACCAGATCTTGATCTCGCGCTCGGCAGACTCGAGGGAGTCGGACCCGTGCACCAGGTTCTCCCGGTTCGACAGCGACAGGTCGCCGCGGATCGTGCCGGGCGCCGCCTTGCGCCCGTCGGTGGCACCGTTGATCGCGCGAACCACGTCCACCGCCTCGTCGCCCTCGAGGATCGCGGCGAGCATGGGACCGCTGGTCACGAAGTCGCGCAGCGGCGGGTAGAAGTCCTTCTGCACGTGCTCGGCGTAGTGCTCGTCGGCCTTGGCGGCGTCGATGCGACGCATCTCGAGGGCGACGATCGACAGGCCCTTGGCCTCGAACCGGCTGAGGATGTTGCCGACCAGGCCGCGGCGGACGGCGTCGGGCTTGAGCAGGACCAGAGTGCGCTGAGACATGCCGGGCAGCCTATCGGCCGGGCTCGCCCGGCCCGTGCTCGGCCGTCCACCGCTCCTCGAGCACCGCCCGCTCGGCCTTCTCGATGTCGACCTTGCGGCCGAGGTAGTAGGCACCGGCCCACAACGAGGCGAAGATGATGCCGAGCAGGAACATCATCGGGATCACGAAGCCGAGCCCGACGGAGGCGACCTGGATCGCCCAGCCGACCAGATAGGCCCACGGCCGTTTGAGCAGGCCGGCGGTGAGGATGCAGGCGAGAGTCAGCCCGAGCCCGACCCACAACGCCGTGGCGACATCGACCTGCGAGACGCCGATCATCACCGGGGTGGTCAGCCCGAGCACCACCGCCTGGAGGATCAGCATCGCCGCGCACATCGAGCGCTGCGCCGAACCCATCAGCGTGCTTCCTTCTCGCGTGGCTTCAGCATGGACCGGGCCTCGCCGACGGTGATCACCGACCCGGTGACGAGTACGCCGCCCGAGCCGATCGCCTCGCCGTAGACACCGCCCTCCTCGGCGAGGGTCGCCGCCTTGTCCACCGCCTCGTCGAGGCGACGCGCCACGTGCACCCGTTCGGACCCGAAGATGCCGCGGGCGACCTCGGCGAGCTCCTCGGCCGGCATGGAGCGACGGGTCGAGTTCTGGGTGCAGACGATCTGCGCGAGCACCGGCTCGAACGCCTCGAGCAGTCCCTCGGCGTCCTTGTCCGCCATCACGCCGACCACACCGACCAGCGGGCTGAACGTGAACGAGTCCTGCAACGCGTCGGCCACCGCGGCGGCGCCGTGCGGGTTGTGCGCCGCGTCCAGCACGATGGTGGGGCTGCGGCGGATGATCTCCAGCCGGCCCGGTGAGGTGACCTGTCCGAACGCCTCCCGGACGACCTCACCGTCCAGCGGCTCGTCACCAAGGAACGCCTCCACCGTCGCCAGGGCCACCGCCGCGTTCTGCGCCTGGTGCGCCCCGTAGAGAGGGAGGAACACCTCGTCGTACTCGCCGCGCAGCCCGTGCAGGTTCAGCATCTGTCCGCCGACCGCCGGCACCCGGTAGGCGACCCCGAAGTCGACGCCCTCGCGAGCGAGGGTGGCGCCCATCTCCGCCGCCTGCTCGAGCAGCACCTCGGCGACAGGCTCGGACTGCTGCGCCATCACCACGATGGAACCCTGCTTGATGATCCCGGCCTTCTCGACGGCGATGTCCTCGGGCCGTTCACCGAGGTACTTCGCGTGGTCGATGCTGACCGGCAGGATCACTGCCACCTTGCCGTCGGCGACGTTCGTCGCGTCCCAGGTGCCGCCCATGCCGACCTCGACGACCGCCGCGTCCACGGGAGCGTCGGCGAACGCGGAGTAGGCCATTGCGACCACCGTCTCGAAGAACGACAGCGGCGGTCCGCCCTCGGCGTCGGAGGTCCGGTCCACCAGGTGGGTGTAGGGAGCGATCTCGTTGAACGCGGTGACGAACTGGTCCTCGGTCAGCGGCTCGCCGTCGATGGAGATCCGCTCGGTCATCGACTCCACGTGCGGGCTGGTGAACCGGCCGGTGCGCAGGCCGAGCGCCCGGAGCAGCGCGTCGATCATCCGCGAGGTGCTGGTCTTGCCGTTGGTCCCGGTCAGGTGGATCACCGGGTAGGCGTGCTGCGGGTCGCCCAGCAGCTCGGTGAACGCCCGGATCCGGTCCAGCGACGGCTCCAGCCTCGTCTCGGGCCAGCGGGAGAGCAGCGCCTGCTCGGCCTCGTCGTAGGTCTCGGCCGCTCGAGGTGTGGAAGAGGTGTCTGACATCGCGTGCCGAGTCTACGGGGCGGCCCGCCGCTCCCCCGCCACGAGCAGGTCGCGGGTGATCTCCATCTGACCGAGGTGCTGCGCGAGCTCGTGAAAGATGTGCAGGAGTACGGCGGACCGGGTCCTGCCGTAGGGAAGGCCGGCCAGCTCCTCGTCCACCGGCCCCACGGGCGCCGCCTGCGGGTCGAGCTGCTGGAGGTCGTCGCCGAGACGGTCCCGCGTGCGTCGTACCTGCTCCCGCAGACCGGACACGGGACCGGTCGCGACGAACTCCGCGTCCCGGTCGCGCACCACCGGACGACCGGAGATCATCACACCGCCCCACCAGTCGATGACGCCGAGGCAGTGGGTGAGGATCGCGTACGGCGAGTTCGCGCCGGCCAGCCCGGGACGGCTGTTCGCGAGATCGTCACCGAGCCCCTCCACCACGTCGAGCATCGAGGACAGGCAGTCGTCGACGAACCACAGGAGCTCCTCGACCGGCATCGTGATCACGCTCCGATCGTAGGTGCGGCAGGAACTGAGTCGCAGCACGCCGACCCGGGTCCGTAAGATTTCGGCCATGACTGAGAACCCCGCCCCGGACCTGTCCACGACGACCGCCGCAACCGGCGCGGTCGTCGTACCGGACCGGCCCGCGCTGGAGGGGTTGGAGGACAAGTGGGTGCAGCGCTGGCGGGAGGACGGGACCTACGCGTTCGACCGGAGCAAGACCCGTGAGCAGGTCTACTCGATCGACACGCCCCCGCCGACCGTGTCCGGGTCGCTGCACGTCGGGCACGTCTTCTCCTACACGCACACGGACCTGATCGCGCGGTACCAGCGGATGGCGGGCAAGGAGGTGTTCTACCCGATGGGGTGGGACGACAACGGCCTGCCCACCGAGCGCCGGGTGCAGAACTACTTCGGCGTGCGCTGCGACCCGTCGCTGCCCTACGACGAGGACTTCACGCCGCCGGCGAAGCCGGACGCCAAGAAGCAGGTGCCGATCAGCCGGCAGAACTTCATCGAGCTGTGCGAGCAGCTCGTGGTCGAGGACGAGGAGGCCTTCGAGGCGCTGTGGCGCAAGGTCGGCCTGTCCGTGGACTGGACGCAGACCTACACCACGATCGGCGAGGCGGCGCGGATCGCCTCGCAGCGCGCGTTCCTGCGCAACTACGCGCGCGGTGAGGCCTACCAGAACGACGCGCCGACGTTGTGGGACGTCACCTTCCAGACGGCGGTGGCGCAGGCCGAGCTCGAGTCCCGGGAGTACGCCGGCCACTACTACCGGGTCGCGTTCCGCAAGGGCGACGGTTCCCCGGTCCACATCGAGACGACCCGTCCCGAGCTCGTTCCCGCCGTGGTCGCACTGATCGCCCACCCCGACGACGAGCGCTACACCGAACTGTTCGGCACCACGGTGGCCTCGCCCGTGTTCGGCGTGGAGATCCCGGTCCTCGCGCACCCGGCGGCCGAGCCGGACAAGGGCGCCGGAATCGCGATGTGCTGCACCTTCGGCGACCTCACCGACGTGCAGTGGTGGCGCGAGCTGCAGCTTCCGGTTCACACCGTCGTGGGACGCGACGGCCGGCTGCTCCGCGAGACGCCCGAGTGGCTGGCACACGAGCCGGCCGCGTCGGCGTACGCGGACCTGGCCGGGAAGACCACGTTCAGTGCCCGCGAGGCGATGGTCGAGAAGCTGCGGGAGGCCGGTGACCTCGAGGGTGACCCGAAGCCGACCCAGCGGATGACCAACTTCTACGAGAAGGGCGACAAGCCGCTGGAGATCGTGTCCACGCGGCAGTGGTACATCCGCAACGGCGGCCGGGACCGTGAGCTGCGCTCGGAGCTGATCGACCGTGCGAACGAGATCACCTGGGTGCCGGAGTACATGAAGCACCGCTACACCAACTGGGTGGAGGGGCTCAACGGCGACTGGCTGGTCTCGCGGCAGCGGTTCTTCGGGATCCCGTTCCCGGTCTGGTACCCGCTCGACGCCGACGGCGAGCCGGACTACGACCACCCGCTGCTGCCGAGCGAGCCCGAGCTTCCGGTGGACCCGTCCGCGCAGGCGCCGCGTGGCTACGACGAGGACCAGCGCGGCAAGCCGGGCGGCTTTCTCGGTGACCCCGACGTGATGGACACCTGGGCGACCTCGTCGCTCTCGCCGCAGATCGTCACCGGCTGGGAGCGCGACCAGGACCTGTTCGAGCGGACCTTCCCGATGGACCTGCGCCCCCAGGCCCACGACATCATCCGCACCTGGCTGTTCGCGACCGTGGTGCGCGCGCACCACGAGAACGGCATGGTCCCCTGGTCGCACGCGTCGATCTCGGGCTTCGTGGTCGACCCGGACCGCAAGAAGATGAGCAAGTCCAAGGGCAACGTCGTGGTGCCCACCGACATCCTCGACAAGTACGGCGCCGACGCGGTGCGCTGGCGGGCCGCGATGGCCCGACCGGGGCTGGACTCCCCGTTCGACGAGACCCAGATGAAGGTCGGCCGCCGGCTGGCGATGAAGGTGCTGAACGCCTCGAAGTTCGTGCTCGGGCTCGGTGCGGTGCGGATCTCGACGTCGGCGGTGACCGCCCCGGTCGACTGCGCCATGCTCGGCGGGCTGGCCGTCGTGGTCGCCCGCGCGACGGAGGCGTTCGAGGCCAACGACTACACCGGTGCCCTCGAGGTCTGCGAGAAGTTCTTCTGGGAGTTCTGTGACGACTACCTCGAGCTGGTCAAGGAACGGGCGTACGGCGCCCGCGGTGACGATGCGGCTGCGTCGGCACAGGCCGCCCTCGCGATCGCCCTGCACGTGCAGCTGCGGCTGCTCGCACCGTTCCTGCCCTACGTGACCGAGGAGGTCTGGTCGTGGTGGCAGGAGGGCTCGATCCACCGCCAGCCCTGGCCGACCGGCCCGGAGCTCGGCGCCGCGGCCTCCGCGCGTCCGGACATGCTGACCGCCGTGGCAGGCGTGCTCACCGGCATCCGCGGTGCGAAGTCCCAGGCCAAGGTGAAGATGCGCACCGAGCTCTCGTCGGTGACGGTGTCGGGTCCGGAAGCAGCGCTGCAGCTGGCCGAGCAGGCGTCCGATGACCTGCGCGCCGCCGGGAACATCGTCGGTGACCTCACCTTCGCCCCGCGGGAGTTCGGGGAGGAGATCACCGTCGACGCCCAGGTCGCACCGCAGGACCAGCCGTAGGAGCGGGTCAGAAGCCGTAGCTGTGCTGCTGCGGCTGCCGGCACTCGACCCGGTGAAGACGATGCCAGTCACCGCTCGTCAGCACATAGCCGATCGGCGGTCCCCCGGTCTCCTCCAGCGACGGCGTCCCGTCCGGGGCCGGCGAGTCGGGACCGGTGGCACCGCACCCTGCGCCGACCACTGCGATCAGCAGGAGCCCGGGCACCCAGGTACGCATGCCCTCAGCATGCGCCGGGCCGGGCACGATGGCAACGGACCGGGTCAGCCCCGGTTCAGCCAGGTCTCGAACGCCGTGAAGTCGTAGGGCCGGCCGAGGAAGTTCTCGACGAGGTCGGCGGCGTCCTTGCTGCCGCCGGCGGCCAGGATCCGGTCGCGGTAGCGGTGCGACACCTCGGTGTCGAACAGCCGGTCGGCGTCGAACGCCGAGAACAGGTCCTTGGCGATCACCAGGCTCCACATGTAGGTGTAGTAGCCGGAGGTGTAGCCCTGCAGGTGGTCGAACGACGCCTGGAAGTGGGTGTCCGGGACGTAGCCGAACAGGTCGTACCGGCTCTGCAGGTCGCGCACCATCGCGGTGGTGTCGGCGGGGACCTGCTGGTGCAGCTGGTAGGCGAGGGCTGCGTAGAACATCTGCGTGCGCGCGAAGAACCCCTTGCCGAACTCGTTGGCCGCCCGCATCTTCGTGACCAGGTCCGCCGGGATCGGCTCGCCGGCCTGGTTGCTCGCGAACGACTGCAGCACGTCGGCGTCCCAGGCCCACTCCTCCAGCATCTGCGACGGCGCCTCCACGAAGTCCCACTCGGTCGCCACCCCGGAGAACCGTGCCCAGCGGTGCCGCCCGGCCAGCACGTGGTGCACCAGGTGCCCGAACTCGTGGAACAAGGTGACCACGTCGTCGTGCTCCATCAGCCCGCGCGGGAAGTTGCACACCAGCACGCCCTCCGGGAGCTGTCGGCCGGCGATACCCGGGACCAGGTCGAACTGGGCCGCGTGCTTGTACTTGCCCTCCCGCGGGTGCAGGTCCAGGTAGATCCGGCCCAGCGTGCGACCGGCGGAGCGCACGTCGTAGACCGCCACGTCCTCGTGCCAGGTCGGCGCGTCCGGTGCCGGGACGTACTCGAGGTCGAACAGGCGACCGGTGACCTCGAGCAGACCGGCACGGACCTTCGCGAAGTCGAAGTACTCCCGCACCCGCTGCGCGTCGACGTCGAACCTCTCCCGGCCGATCACCTCGATGTAGTGGCTCTTGTCCGTGCTGTCCACGCCGGTCGCGTCCGGGTGATCCTGGCGGAGCCGGTCGAGGAGTACGTCGTAGTCGCGGCGGGCCGACTTCTCCGCGGCGGCGGCGATCCGGTCCACGAAGTCCGGGATGGCCGGGCCCTGGCCGATCATCTTGACCTCGGCGTCGTAGCTGGGCCAGTCCGGATAACCGAGGATCCGGGCGTGCTCGTCCCTGAGCTTCAGGAGCTCCTCGAGCAGCGCGTCGTTGGCGGGCCAGGCCCGGTTGAGGAACGCCTCGAGCAGCGCGCGGCGAGCCGAGCGGTCCCGGCCGAAGGACATGAACGGGATGTAGTCCGGATAGTCGGTGGTGATCGTCACGGTCCCGTCCGGTCCGGCGGGGTGCGCCGCCACGTAGTCGGCCGGCAGTCCGTCGAGCTGCTCGGCTCGCAGGGACACCGAACGTACGTCGTCGCGGATGTTCTTCGAGAACTCCTGGGCCACCTCGGTCTCCCGCTCGGACAGCGTCCGGATCCGCTCACGCACCGCGTCGTCCTGGTCGACGCCGGCCCGGCGGAAGTCACGCAGCGACAGGCGCAGCACCCGTCGACCGCCCTCGTCCAGCGTGCTGTCGTCGACCGCGGCCAGGACGTTGTACAGCTCCCGGTCCAGGCCGAGCTCGGTGAGCAACCGGTGCGCCTCCTGCTCCCCCTTCTCGGCCGACGTGCGGACCGGTTCCTCGGGATGGACCTGCGAGAGCAGCGACGAGACCGCGAACGCGTTGCCGAGGGCGAGGTTGACGTCGTTCCACAGGCTGAGGGTCTCCTCAGCCGTCCGGGACTCCGGCAGGGTCTGCTTGAGCTCGGTGGCGAGCTCGCGCGCCCGGGCCAGCTGCTCGTCGCAGCGTCGCTCGAACCAGCCTCCCCACTCGGAGGCGGACGCGGGCAGCTCGAGCGGGCGCAGATCAGGACTCACGCCGGTGAGCCTAGCCAGCGATCGGGCCGTCTGTCAGGCGCCTTGGAATCAGCGGACCGGGTGACCGGCCGGGCCGGGGTTGCTGCGTGGATGGCCGTGGCCGCGCGCGTGTCCCGGGGCGTGTCCCGGCGAGTGTCCGAGGGCGCGCCCGAGCCGTTCTCCATGTCCCGGGCGGTCTGACCGGTGGCCGGGCGGTTCCGCGCCGGACCAGCCGGGCGCGACGTGCTTGCCCACGAGGTGACCGGCATGCTTGCCGGGGTGCCGGTCCGGCCGTGGCTCGCCGGCTGCACCGACGCCCGGCTGTCCTGCGTGCCCAGGTCGTGGCCTGTCCGACTTCATCCGGTTCGACCGCGTGCTGTCGCCTCGCGCGCCCGCCTTGCGGAACGGCCGTTCCACCGTGACGTCCACGGGCTCGGTCAGCACCGTGGCGAGCGAAGGCCCGCGAGGCTTGTCGGTCCTGGGATCAGCCGGGGCGGCGGAGCGGTCCTCGGAGCGGTCGGCCGGATTGTCGCGGTCGCCCGCGCCCGGCAACGCGAGGACACCGTCCTGCACCTGCGTGTGCGCGGCGATCGGCCCGGACGCGACGAACCGGCTCCCGTCGGCGCGAGCGTGCACCTGGTTGCCGACGAGGGCTGCGGCGATGACGGCGAGCACCACGAAAGCAAGGATCGGCTTCTTGTGCTGGTTGCTCACCAGGGTGCTCCCGAGAGAAGTGATGGACAGGGGTCGGCTCATTCTTGCCACACCCGCCGGCCGGTGTCTCCGGAACCGGCGAACCGGGGCATAACCCGCGTCACACCGCGGAGCAGCCCTCCCAGACAGCGAGGACCCCGCCGCCCGGTGTCCGGTGGCGGGGTCCTCGCTGACCTGGCGGGCGAGCCGTCAGGCCGACTTCTTCTTCTTCGGCTCGGCCTCGCGCGGCACGAGCGTCGGGTTCACGTTGTCGCTGACCACCTCGCCGGTCACCACGACCTTGGCGATGTCCTCGCGCGACGGCACGTCGTACATCACGTGCAGCAGCACCTCTTCGATGATCGCGCGCAGGCCCCGGGCACCGGTCCCCCGCACCATCGCGAGGTCGGCGACCGCGTCGATCGCGTCCAGGGTGAACTCGAGCTCCACCCCGTCGAGCTCGAACAGCTTCTGGTACTGCTTGACCAGCGCGTTGCGGGGCTCGGTGAGGATCTGGACGAGCGCCTCGCGGTTCAGCTTGTCGACCGTGGCGATCACCGGAAGCCGGCCGATGAACTCCGGGATCAGCCCGAACTTCAGCAGGTCCTCGGGCATCACCTCGGAGAAGATCTTCTCCATGTCCCGCTCCTCCTTGGTGGGGAGCGAGGCGCCGAAGCCGAGGGTCTTCTTGCCGATCCGCTGCTCGACGATGTTCTCCAGGCCGGCGAACGCCCCGCCGACGATGAACAGGATGTTCGTGGTGTCGATCTGGATGAACTCCTGGTGCGGGTGCTTGCGACCACCCTGCGGCGGCACCGAGGCGGTGGTGCCCTCCAGGATCTTCAGCAGCGCCTGCTGCACTCCCTCGCCCGACACGTCGCGGGTGATCGAGGGGTTCTCCGCCTTGCGGGCCACCTTGTCGATCTCGTCGATGTAGATGATCCCGGTCTCGGCCTTCTTGACGTCGTAGTCGGCGGCCTGGATCAGCTTGAGCAGGATGTTCTCGACGTCCTCGCCGACGTAGC
>JAICRS010000019.1 GCA_025966335.1 Nocardioidaceae bacterium | reverse complement strand
GCGACGACCGCAGGGGCGATCAGAAGCGCGACCAGGTTCATCACCTTGAGCAGCGGGTTGATCGCCGGGCCGGCGGTGTCCTTGAACGGGTCGCCGACCGTGTCACCGATGATCGTCGCCTCGTGCGCCGGCGAGCCCTTGCCGCCGTGGTGGCCGTCCTCGACGAGCTTCTTGGAGTTGTCCCAGGCCCCACCGGAGTTGGCCAGGAACACCGCCATCAGCGTGCCGGTGCCGATCGCACCGGCCAGGTAGGCGCCGAGCGGGGCGGCACCGAGGCCGAAGCCCACGGCGATCGGTGCCAGGATCGCGAGCAACCCTGGCGTGGCGAGCTCCCGCAGCGAGTCGCGGGTGCAGATGTCGACGACCTTGCCGTACTCAGGCCGACCGGTGCCCTCCATGATCCCGGGGATCTCCCGGAACTGGCGGCGCACCTCGAACACGACCGCTCCCGCGGCCCGGCCGACGGCGCTGATCGCCAGGCCGGAGAACAGGAACACGACGGCCGCACCGATCAGCAGGCCCACCAGGTTCGCCGGGTCGGCCACGTTGAGCACGCCGAGCAGGCCCAGGCCGTCGCCGAAGCTGAGGTTGTCGTCCTCGAGCGCGCCCGACTCCACGGAGGCGGTGGTGACCGCGTTGGTGAACGACCCGAACAGCGCGGTAGCCGCGAGCACCGCGGTGGCGATCGCGATCCCCTTGGTGATCGCCTTGGTGGTGTTGCCGACCGCGTCGAGCTCGGTGAGGATAGCCGCGCCCTTCGGGTCCACGTCGCCACTCATCTCCGCGATTCCCTGCGCGTTGTCGGAGACCGGACCGAAGGTGTCCATCGCGACGATGACACCGACGGTGGTGAGCAGGCCGGTGCCGGCGAGCGCCACCGCGAACAGCGATACGACCGTGACGCCGCCACCGAGCAGGAACGCGCCGTAGACGGCCGCGCCGATCACCAGAGCGGTGTAGACGGCCGACTCGAAACCGAGCGAGAGGCCGGACAGGATCACCGTGGCCGGACCGGTCAGCGCCGTCTTGCCGACGTCCTTGACGGGGCGGTACTCGGTGCCGGTGAAGTACCCCGTGAGCGCGAGGATCAGCGCGGCAAGCACGATGCCGATGATCACGGACACCGCGGCGATGATCCGCGGGTCGCCCACGGGCGTGCCGTTGACCTGGGCGAGCACCTGCTGGAGCAGGCCGCCGCCGCCGTCGACCTGGGTGAGCTCGTCGAACGAGCCCGGCAGGTAGAGGAAGGCCGCGATCGTGCACAGCACCGCGGACACGGCTGCGGAGATGTAGAACGCACGGTTGATGGTCTTCAGGCCGCTCTCGGTCGGCCGCGGCCGGCACAGGTAGACGCCCAGGATGGCGGTCAGCGCACCGATGGCGGGAACGATCAGCGGGAACACCAGGCCCTCGGCACCGAACGCGGCGGTGCCGAGGATCAGCGCGGCGACGAGCGTCACCGCGTAGGACTCGAACAGGTCAGCCGCCATGCCGGCGCAGTCGCCGACGTTGTCACCGACGTTGTCGGCGATCGTGGCCGCGTTGCGCGGGTCGTCCTCGGGGATGTTCTGCTCGACCTTGCCGACGAGGTCGGCGCCCACGTCGGCGGCCTTGGTGAAGATGCCACCGCCGACGCGCATGAACATCGCGAGCAGGGCGGCACCGAAGCCGAAGCCCTCGAGGACAGCCGGGGCGTCGCCTTCGTAGATCAGCACCACGAGCACGGCGCCGAGCAGGCCGAGGCCGACGGTGGCCATGCCGACGGTGCCACCGGTGCGGAACGCGATCCGCATCGCGGGGTCGCGGCCCTCGTTCTGGGCGGCCGCGGCGACGCGGACGTTCGCGCGGACCGCGAGCGCCATGCCCATGTAGCCGATGGCGGCCGAGAAGCCGGCGCCGACGAGGAAGAAGATCGACCGTCCGATCCGGACCGACGTGTCGTCGGCGGGGAGCAGGAACAGCAGCAGGAACGCCAGGACGGCGAAGACAGCCAGGGTCTTGAACTGTCGGGTCAGGTAGGCCGAGGCGCCCTCCTGGACGGCCAGGCCGATGGTTCTCATGTTCTCCGTGCCTTCGGCGGCGGCAAGAACCTGGCCTCGGAACATCATCGCCATCGCAAGGCCGATCAATGCGATGACACCCACGATGATGACCAGGGTCAGGTTGCCGCTCGACAAAGACACATCCGCACCGCTCTCGGCGGCGAGGGTGAGCCCGGACATACGTCCTCCTCCGTTGGGCCGGCTCGGCCCGTCGTGAAACGTCGAACACCCGCGGTCTTTTCCGCGAATGGGCAGGCGGTGTGAGCCGCCCTACACGAATGTGCCCGGAGTCTACTTACGAAAGTGCCCACCGGAGCGGCGGGGTGTGTGGCGTGTGCCACAAACTTCGGGCAGGCCGTGCGCCCGGGTGAGGCACAGCCGCTCCGACCGGCACTCGCGACGATCCGAGGCACGCCGTACGCCCGGCGCCCGGCATCGACCCCGCCGAGTGCCGGTTCCAGTGGTCGTGCCGGTCGAGTGCCGGCTCAGGCCGCCGGCCAGGACATCGACACGGTGGTGGTCGCGCCGTCCTGGAGCACCGTGAAGTCCTCGATCAGGCCGCGGAGCAGGGCCCACGGCTCGACGCCGTCGATGTCGCTGTGCGGCGGGTCCTCGGTGTCGACGGTGCCGACCGACACCACGTCGACGGCGAGGCCGTCCTCGATGCTGATCGCGACGGTGACCGGCTCGCGGAGCGGATCGGTGTCGTCACCGAGAAGCAGGGCGCAGGCTTCACCGACGGCGAGCCGGACCTCCTCGACGAAGTCCTCGTCCCGCCCGGTGCGTCGGGCGACCGCGGCCGCGACCAGCCGCACGGTCCGGACCAGCGCCGGGTCACGGGCGATCGACACCGTGACACCGGTGGCCGTGCCGGACGGACCGGGCGCCATGAGGTACCTCAGTGCTCGGCGAGTGCGTCGGCCTGCGACCCGTGGATCGCGAACACCTTCGCGAGCCCGGTGATCCGGAAGATCTTGAGCAGCCGCTCCTGGTTGCAGATCAGGCGCATCGACCCGTTGTGGGCGCGGACCTTCTTCAGTCCGCCGACCAGCACACCGAGGCCGGTCGAGTCGAGGAAGTCCACCTTCTCCATGTCGATGACGAGGTTGTAGTGGCCCTCGCCCACCAGCTCGGTGATCTTGTCCCGGAGCCGGGGTGCTGTGTACACATCGATCTCCCCGCCCACCTCGATGATGGTGTGCCCATCCTCGTGGCGGGTCTCCAGTGACAGATCCACGTGGTTCTCCTCAACAAATGCTGCATGCGCGATCAGGGACGACGGCGACGTTGCCGTCATTGCTGGTGCAACCTGCATTCAATCATGCCCCTATTTGAGCCGGAGGTCACTCTCGCGCCCCGGAATGGGCCGTGTCAGGACGACTGCACCCGGTTTGCGAGACTGCGCGGGTGGCCTCACCTGTCCCCCGTCCGGCTGCCGATCTCGTCGACCGGCTGACCCGGCCGGCCGGGCGGGCGGAGCGGCTGACCCACCTCGAGGTGCTGCCGCCGCGCACGGGCCGGCGCGCGGACTGGCCGGCGTGGGCGGCTCCGGAGCTGGTCCAGGCCTGGGCGGGCCGCGGTATCGAGCAGCCGTGGACCCATCAGGTCGAGGCCGCCGAGGCCGCCCACGCCGGGAAGCACGTGGTGGTCTCCACCGGCACCGCGTCCGGCAAGTCGCTGGCCTACCTGCTCCCGGCGCTGACCTCGGTGCTCGGACGCCGTCGGCCGAACGGGCAACGCGGCTCAACCGTGCTCTACCTCTCGCCGACCAAGGCGCTCGCCCAGGACCAGCTGAACGGGCTGCGCTCGCTGGCGTTGCCGGGGCTCGCGGCGGCCACCCACGACGGTGACTCCTCACGCGAGGAACGGGACTGGGCCCGCGACCACGGCGAGTACCTGCTCACCAACCCCGACATGCTGCACCGGTCGATGCTGCCCGGCCACGCCCGCTGGTCGAGGTTCTTCTCGATGCTGGACCACGTGGTCGTCGACGAGTGCCACCACTACCGCGGTGTGTTCGGCGCGCACGTCGCCCAGGTCCTGCGCCGGCTGCGCCGGGTCTGCGCGTTGTACGGCGCCGCTCCGACGTTCGTGCTCGCGTCCGCGACGGTTGCCGAACCGCAGGTCGCGGCGTCCCGGCTGACCGGCCTGCCGATGGTCGCCGTGACCGAGGACGGGTCGCCGCGCGGCCAGGTGGCGCTGGCCCTGTGGGAGCCGCCGTTCACCTCCTACACCGGGGAGCAGGGTGCTCCGGTCCGCCGGGCGGCGAGCGCGGAGATCGCCGACCTGCTCGCCGACCTGGTGGTCGAGGGGGTGCGCACTTTGGCGTTCATCCGCTCCCGGCGCGGCACCGAGACCGTCTCGCTGGCGACGAAGCGGCTCCTCGACGAGGTCGCCCCCGGACTCTCCGCCCGGGTCGCCGCCTACCGTGGCGGCTACCTGCCCGAGGACCGCCGGGCGATCGAGCAGGCGCTGCGCCGCGGTGAGCTGCTCGGGCTGGCGGCCACGAACGCCCTGGAGCTCGGCATCGACATCGCCGGCCTGGACGCGGTGCTGATGGCCGGTTTCCCCGGCACGCGGGCCGCGCTGTGGCAGCAGATCGGTCGTGCCGGGCGTGGCGGCGAGGACGCACTCGGGGTGTTCGTCGCCCGGGACGACCCGCTGGACACCTACCTGGTCACCCATCCCGAGGCGCTGATCGGACAGCCGGTGGAGGCGAACGTCTTCGACCCGGAGAACCCCTACGTGCTCGGGCCGCACCTGTGCGCCGCCGCGGAGGAGTCGCCGCTCACCGAGGACGAGCTCGACATGTTCGGACCGACCGCCCGCGCCGGCGTGGATGCGTTGACCGAGGCCGGGCTGCTCCGCCGACGGGCGCGAGGCTGGTTCTGGACCGACCGGCGCCGGGCCAGCGACCTCGCCGACATCCGGTCCACCGGTGGCCCTCCGGTGCGGCTGGTCGAGGCCGAGACCGGCCGGCTGCTGGGCACGGTGGACCAGTCCTCGGCGCACGGTACGGCGCACCCGGGCGCGGTCTACCTGCACCAGGGCGAGACCTACCTGGTCACCTCCCTGGACCTCGACGACAACATCGCGGTGATCGAGCCGGCCGAACCGGACTACTCGACCTCGGCACGGGAGCTGACCGACATCACCATCGTCGGCGAGAAGGAGCACACCGCCTGGGGTGCGGCGCGGATCAGCTTCGGAGAGGTGTGCGTGACCCACCAGGTGGTGTCGTTCCTGAAACGCCGGGTGCCCTCCGGCGAGGTGCTCGGCGAGGAACCGCTCGACCTTCCCGAACGCACCCTGAACACCAAGGCGGTGTGGTGGACGCTGCCACAGGCGGCCCTCGAGCAGGCGGGCCTCGCGACGCGCGACCTGCCGGGTGCCGCGCACGCCGCCGAGCACGCCTCGATCGGGTTGCTGCCGTTGTTCGCGACCTGCGACCGCTGGGACATCGGCGGGGTGTCGACGGCGGTCCACCCGGACACCGGTCAGCTCACCGTGTTCGTCTACGACGGGCACCCCGGTGGGGCCGGCTTCGCCGAGCGTGGCTTCCACGCCGCGGCCGGCTGGCTGACCGCCACCCGGGAGGCGATCGTGTCCTGCCGCTGCGAGGACGGCTGCCCGTCGTGCGTGCAGTCTCCGAAGTGCGGCAACGGGAACAACCCGCTGGACAAGGCGGCCGCGGTCGAGCTGCTCGACGTGCTGCTCGAGCACTGCCCACCGGGATAGCCTGAACGCAGCATCGGACTCCGGAAGGGAAGCGCATGCTGGTTCTCGGACTGATCCTCATCCTCGTCGCCGCGGCGGCCCTGATCGCCGCGCTGGTGGGCGGCTCCAACGACTCGGCCACCTTCGACCTCGGCATCATCGACGTGGAGACCACGTCCCTGGGCGTGTTCCTGATCGGTGCCGCGACCGTGCTGCTGTTCGTGATGGGGCTCGAGCTCGCGCGATCCGGCGTACGCCGGGCGAACCGGCGGCGCAAGGAGCAGAAGCAGTACCAGAAGCTCTCCGCGCAGTACGGCGACCACAAGGACAACAAGGAGACCCAGCAGCCCGCCTCCGACCCGGAGTGAGCCTCATCGGACAGGCCCGGCCCGGGCTCGGGCTCGCACCTCGACGTCGGAGCGGAACACCGAACGCACGACGAGGGTGACCTCGACGGTGACCACGTCACCGGACACCGCGCACTCACTCAGGCCGGCCCGGTTCCGTTCGGCGATCTGCTCCGCGGCCGGGCAGGCGGCAGCGGCCTCCTGGACCGCGGAGGCGCCCGCGAGAGCGGCCAGGTCCGCGGCGGCGGCCGCCTGACGCTGGCCGACCAGGAGGGCTGCGACCGCAGCACCGAGGACAGCCACCGTGGCCAGCAGGCCGACGAAGACGAGGGCGAACACCGTGGCGCTGCCGCGCTCCCCCCGGATCCTCACGACGGCTCCGCGGCCGCGACGGTCTGCGCGTCGACCTCCACCGAGGGCAGGAACCGGAACAACCCACCGGGCCCACGGACCTCCGCGGTCACCGACACCTGCACCGTCTGCCCCTGCTCAGAGATCGTCACGCGGGCACCGTCCGGCGCGACCCGCCGACCCAGGTCCATCGCGTCGGCGTGGGTCTCGTCGCGGGCGACGGCACGCGCGGTCTCCCGGGCCGCGTCGACCACCCGCACCTGCGCAACGCCCAGGGACAGCAGCCAGACCAGGCCGAGCACCACCGCGACGAGCACGGGCAGCACCACCGCGGTCTCCGCGGTGGCGACGCCGCTCTGACCGCGACGGGGCCGTGCAGTCGCCGGCGGAGCGCCCAGCCCCCTAGACGCTCCGCCGACGAGACGTGGGACCGACACGGTCAGCCGATGCCGATCATCTGCAGCACGAAGTCGAACAGCTTCTTCAGGATCGACTCCCCGAGGTCACTGGTCAGCAGCTTGAGCAGCAGAGCACCGAAGCCGCAGCCGGCCGCGGTGACGACGGCGTACTCCGCGGTGGTCACTCCCTGCTGGTTGCGAAGTCGTGCGACGGGTGACTTGGTCATTGAGAACCTCCATCGAGATGGTTTCGAACGGACGACCCGACTCTCGCCGCCGCGGACCGCCGCGGCGAGAGGCAACCTCAGGACTGGGGATTCGCCTTGCAGGGCTCGGGATTGTGGAAAGGATCGGGCTCGCGTTCACGGGAACAACGCGCTGACGGAGCCGGCCACCAGCGGCACCACACCGGTCAGGATGAACGCCGGCAACAGGCACACCCCCAGTGGTGCGGCCGCCCGCACCCCGACCGCGCGGGCCCTCCCCTCGACCTCCGCCCGGGCGGTCCGCCGCAGGTCCTCGGCGAGCCGGAGCATCGCCTCGCCGACGGGTGCACCGCTGTCCACGGCCCGGGCCAGGCACCGGCCGAGCGGGCCGAGCTGCGGGTGTCCGCCGATCTCCGACCACAGCCGGACCGGGTCGACACCCAGGGCAAGCCGGCTCGCGAGCAGCCCCAGCTCACCGCGCATCGGCTCGTCGACGGCGTCGGCGACGAGCAGCACCGCCGTGTCCGGTGAGACGCCGACCGTCAGCGCCGCGGCCATCAGGTCCACCGCGCCGGGTAGCTGCTCGGCGAGCCGCTCCCTGCGACGCCGGACCCCGGCGGGTTCCATCCGCCCCAGCAGCCGCCACAGCGTCAGCGCCACCGCTGCACCGAGCAGTGCACCGAGCCAGCCGCCGACCAGGAGCGTTGCACCCAGGCCGGCCACCGCCGACAGCGGCGCGCGGAGCCGCGGCAGGTCGGGGGCTGCGCCGGTCGTCGTGGTCTCCCGCGTACGGGCAGGGTTTCGACGGGCGTGGGCCGCCGGCGGCAACAGTGCGCAGGCCACGGCCGCACCGCTCAGCAGGGCGGCCGCGACGGTCCAGCCGGTCATCGGCGCATCACCTGGCCGGCGATCCGGTCGATCCACGCCAGCCCGAGGAAGGCGAGGCCCACGCCGGCGGCCAGGCACACCAGGCCCGGTGTGGTCCGCAGCAGGAACCACCAGGGGTCCCCGCCGATGCCGGAACCCATCACGAGCGTGACCACGGGCAGCGCCGCGACGAGCCGCGCGGTCGCCTGCGCCGAGGACAGCTCCGCGGCGACCAGCCGGCGGGTGGCCTGCGCATCCCGGGCCGAGCTCGCCACCTGACCGAGAATCGTCGCCAGTCCGGCGCCGGTGCCCTGGGCCACCGTCCACGCCGAGGCGACCGCGCGCAGCCCCGCGGCACCCGGCTGGGCAGCGAGCCGGCGAAGCGCCTCGGGCACGTCGGCGTCGAAGCGCGCCGCGGTGGCCACCGGGTCGAGGTCCGGCCACACCGCGACGCAGTGCTCGAGCGCGGTCACCGGTGGGCGTCCCGATCTCAGCTCCCCCACCAGAACCTCGCACACCTCGAGTACCTTCGCCTCGCGGAGCACCGCCGCCCGCCGTTCGCGCCCCCGCGCCAGCACCCTGGCTCCCGCAGCGGCGGACAGCAGACAGACCAGCCCGAGGGCCAGCGCCGTACCGTCCACGACGACGACCAGCGTCCCGGCCGCGACGGCCGTGGCGAGAAGGCCGGCGCGGCCCCGATGCCACCGGCGTGGTGCTCCGACGCCCGGGAGCAGCAGCGCCACCGCGACACCGGCGCACACCGCCGCGAGCGCGGTCATGGCCTGCGCAGCCGCGCGCCGAGGGACTCGGAAGCCGCGTGCGTGACGATGCCGCCGCCCGGCTCGAAGGTGACCGCCGGCGCGACCCGGACCCGGCCGCGCTCGTCACGGTCGAGCACCGCGATCTCCTCGAGCCGGCGGGTCCCGTCCGAGCCCCTGCCGAGGTGGACCAGCACGTCGATCGCCGAGGCCATCTGGCTGTGCGAGGCCGCCTGTTGCAGGCCGGCTGCCATCGCCAGTGCCTCGATCCGGGCGGGGACGTCGGCCGCCGAGTTCGCGTGCACGGTGCCGCAGCCACCCTCGTGTCCGGTGTTCATCGCCGCGAGCAGCTCGGTCACCTCCGCCCCGCGCACCTCACCGACGACCAGCCGGTCGGGTCGCATCCGCAGCGCCTGCCGGACCAGCACCTGCAGCGGAACGGCCCCGGCGCCCTCGATGTTCGCGGGACGCGACTCCAGGGCGACCACGTGCGGGTGGTCCGGACGCAGCTCGCTGGCGTCCTCGATGATGACCAGCCGGTGTCGCGGGTCGACCACCGACAGCAGGGCGTTGAGCAGCGTCGTCTTGCCACTGCCCGTGCCGCCGCTGATCAGGAACGCGAGCCTGCGCTCGACGATCCGGCGCAGCAGCAGCGCCGCGTCCGGGCAGAGCGTCCCCGCCGAGACCAGCTCGTCGAGGCTGAACACCCGGCGGCGGGGCACCCGCAGGGACAGCACCGTCCCCGGCCGCGAGACCGGAGCCAGGACGGCGTGGAAGCGGGTGCCGTCCGGCAGGCGGAGGTCGACGTACGGCGTCGCGTCGTCGAGGCGTCTGCCTCCGGCCGTGGCGAGCCGTTGCGCCAGCCGGCGTACCGCCGCCTCGTCCGGGAACGACACGTCGGTGAGCTGCAGCCCGTCACCCCGGTCGACGAACACCTGCCGGTGCCCGTTCACGAGGACGTCGGTCACGCCGTCGAGGCGGAGCAGCGGCTCGAGGGGCCCGGCGCCGAGGATGTCGCGCCGCAGGGCGTCCAGCACGGCGAGGACCGTCGCGTCGCCGACCGGACGGCCCTCCTCCCGCAGCGCCTCGGCCACCAGTCCCGGGGTGAGCGTGGACCCGTCGCGGGCGAGACGGTCGCGCACCCGCTCGACGAGCTCACCGGGCACCGAGAGCACCCAGCACCTCACGCGCCGCCCTGGCCAACGCGCTCCGACGGGACCGCACCGGCCCCAGCCCGAGGTCGATGTCCTCGGTCAGCCGTCGTTGGTCGGTCATCGTGGTGACCAGCGGGATCCCGAGGGCGTCGGCCACCTCGTCCGGCGGCAGCCCGGCCGTTGCGTTGCGGGTGACCAGGTGCAGGCCACGGGCGGTCTGCCGCAGCCGGGCGGCGACCTTCCCGGCAGCGGCCACGGAAGGCACGGTGACGCCGGTGACGAGCACGATCTGGTCGCAGTGCGGGATCGCCTCGCCGCCGACCGGGTCGCCGTGCCGGGGCAGGTCCACGACGACGGTGTGGTTGCCGCGCCGGGCAGCCGACAGCACCTCGCTGACGGCGTGGCCGTCGTCGGCCACGTGCGGTCCACCGGGCCAGGTGAGCACCGCGAGCCCGTCCTTGTGCGGCAACGCCTGCCGGAGCGCGTGGGAGCTGAGCCGTCCGGTCGCCTGCTCGAGCGCATCCCAGCGGATGCCGTCGAGGTCCTCCATCCCGACGACCCGGTCGATCCCGCCGCCGAGCGGATCGGCGTCGACCAGCAGGCACGGACCGCTTCCAGCGGCGGTCATCGCGAGCGCCGCGGCGAAGGTGGTGGCGCCCACCCCGCCGGAGCCGCCGGTCACCCCGATGGTCAGGGCTCGACGACTGCCACCTCCGGCGGCGTCGTCCGCGGCGTCCGTGAGCAGCTCGACGACGTACGCCTCGGCAGCGGGCAACTCGACGACGTCCACCGCACCGATCTCGAGCGCCGCCCGGAAGGGGCCGTCCGGGATCCCCTGACCCGCGAGCACGTGCACCCGGTCGCGGCGTACCGGTCGGCGGCCGGCCAGCTCGGCGAGCAGGTCCGCGCCGACGAGGACCACGGGCACGGTCGGCCAGCCGCGGAGCGCGGAGTCGGGGTCGTGGGCGACGTCGAGGGTGACGCCGGCCGCCGCGGCGAGACGCAGCACGTCCTCGAGCAGGACTTCGTCACGGGTGACCAGCAGCGCGGTGGTGGCGGGCATGTCCCGACTCTGGGCGCTGCGCTCCTCTGGGCACCATGCGGTTCGGCGTAGCTGTGGAGACCGCGCCAGTCACCGCGGCCGTGGACGGATTCTGGCCCGGGCCGGAGATGATGCGGTCCCCGGCCGGGGGGATGGCCGGGGACCGCGGGGTCCGGGCTCGGGGGGGATGAGCCGGGACCGCAGCCAGCGACGGGGGGAATGTCGCTGGGGTCATGGGGCTGGCGCTCGCCAGCATCTGGGAGTATCGCCGTCTACGACGATAATACCCCGAACCTTTACTTTGTAACGCCTCCGGGCGCAAGGAATTCGGTGGACTGCATGTCGATTCATCGAACCGACGGAAGGGCACGCCGCGATGACTTCCCACCTCGATCATGGCCGCCTCGCGACCGGGCGTCCGGCGGCGTTCTTCGACCTGGACAAGACGATCATCGCCAAGTCGAGCACGCTGGCGTTCAGCCGCTCGTTCTACGCCGGGGGCCTGATCTCGCGCCGTTCGGTGCTCCGCAGCGCCTACGCCCAGTTCGTCTACCTGGTCGGTGGCGCCGACCACGACCAGATGGAGAAGATGCGCGACTTCCTCTCCGAGCTCTGCGCGGGCTGGGACGTGGCGACCGTCCAGGAGATCGTCGCCGACACCCTGCACCACATCGTCGACCCGCTCGTCTTCGACGAGGCGGTGTCGCTGGTCGAGGAGCACCGGCTGGCCGGACGTGACGTGATCATCGTGTCCGCCTCGGGCAGTGAGGTCGTCGAGCCGATCGGCGAGATGCTCGGCGCCGACGCGGTGATCGCCACCCGGATGCGGATCGAGGACGGCCGCTACACCGGCGAGATCGACTTCTACGCCTACGCGGAGAACAAGGCCGCCGCGATGCGGGACCTCGCCGCGGCGAAGGGCTACGACCTGGACCGCAGCTACGCCTACAGCGACTCGGCCACCGACGTCGACATGCTCGAGGCCGTCGGCCATCCCCACGCCGTCAATCCCGACAAGGAGCTGCGCCGGCACGCAACGACGAAGGGCTGGCCGATCCTGGTGTTCAACCGGCCGGTCGCGCTGCGCACCCGGGTCCGGCTTCCGGCCGGGAAACCGACCCTGGCGGCGCTCGCGCTCGGCACCGCGGCGGCGGTCGGCGGCGCGATCTACCTCGGCTCGCGGCGCCGTGAGGCCGGCGCCTGACCGCCGCCGAGCGACACGCCCGGGTCCTCACTAGACAAGGGCGATGGTCCCTTGTCCGGTTCCAGCAAGTGGCGTACAAAGGGACATACAAGTAAAGACCCGCACGTGAGCCAGGTACCCACGCGGCGACCTACCCTTCCTATGGGCGTTGTCTCTCGGGTTCACCCGGAGCAACAAATTGAAACGGTGCACGCCTGGTAGCCAAGGCTTCACGTGTCAGCGGCGGCACTTCCAGTCGAGAGACGGGGAAGTGCCGCTCGCATGTGCTCTCGCCCCCGTTCAGCTGTTGAGCGGGCTGGCCTCGGCTCCCGCGGCGTAGGCCTCCGCGGCGTACAACAGCCAGGCATGCACGCCGGCGCCACCGCCGTCGCGGTAGCCGCGCAGGTTCGACTCGTACTCGCGCCGCAGCGCGAGATGCCCGGCCTCGGGTACGACGAGCGCCTTGGGGTCCACGCCGCGGGCCACCAGGACCAGTCGCTCCGCGGCCCGCGCGACCAGACCGTTGTGGGACACGAACGGCGCTGCGGTAGCGATCTCCGCATGCACCACGGCCGCGACCACCAGCGCCGGGGCGGAGGTGTCCACGACGAGCCGCCGGCCGAGGTCACCCAGCCGCCGCGCGCTGTCCGCGTCGCGGGGCCGGCCGAGGTCCTTGTCGTCGGCGATCCCCTTGCCGGCGAGGGTGTGCAGCCTCGCGAGCGCCTGCAGCGGAGAGCTGCCGAGCACCGGGACGAGCGCGAGCAGCTCGGCGCTCAGCCGCACCGCGGCCAGGGCGATCGGGTCGGCCGACCCCGCGCGCACGTCGTCGAGGGTGGCCTCCGCGCCCTCGAGGACCGCGCTGGCGTGGGCACCTCGCAACAGGGACTCGCCGGTCAGGTCGGGTGCGCTCTGCCGCAGCCCGCGGTCGCGGAGCAGCGCGTCGATGCCGTCCCGGGTCGCGGCCATCGCCGACCCGACACCCTCGAGGGAACCGAGCCGGGCGAACGGGTCTGCGATGGGCGCGGGCACGAGCGGCAGGCTAGCCGACCCGGTGAGGGCTGCGGTCAGGCGGCCGGACCCTTCGTGCGCACCTCGGCCACGTGCGACATCGCCGCCCGCAGCTCGGCGAGCCAGTCGTCCGAGTGCTGGCCGACCAGCCGCACGCACCACGCCAGCGCGTCCGCCCGGGACCGGGCCACCCCGGCCTCGACCAGGGTGTCGAGCACCTGCCGTTGCGGCTGCCGCAGCCGGGTCATCACCGGCACCGCGATATGGGTGAACAGCTCCGTGCGGTCACCGATGATGACGCCCCACGAGACCTTCCGGTCGAACCTGTGCTCGGCCTCCCGGGCGATCGAGATGCGGCGCTCCCGGGTCTCCTCCCGGAACGCCTTCGCGCGCCCGGCACGGGCCTCCGCCGCCTCCGCCTCGCTCGCCCCGGACGAGACTTCCACGTCGGGGATGGTGAGCAGCACCGTGATCTCCTCACGGTCCAGCGTGATCTCCGGGTCGACCGTCCGCCAGTCCTCCGGCAGCCTGCCGTGGAACCAGCCGCGGACCCGGTCACGCGCTTCGTTTGTAATCATGTAATCATGATTACTCGCTAGCTCGGGCTGCGCAAGGGACCGGCGTCCGGTTGGTACTGTCCGGGCATGAACGAGCACCCGTCCGAGCAGTCCCGGGCCCGCTCGTTCGGCCGGGTGGTGGCCGCCTACGACAGTGGCCGCCCGTCGTACCCGAGCGACGGGGTCGACTGGCTGACCGGCGCCACCCCGACCCGCGTGCTGGAGCTCGGTGCCGGCACCGGCAAGCTCACCGAGCAGCTGGTGGCCGCGGGGCACACGGTCGTCGCCACCGACCCGTCCGAGCCGATGCTGCGTCGGCTCGGCGAGCGGGTGCCGGCCGCCCGACCGGTGCTGGCCGCAGCCGAGCGGATCCCGCTAGCCGCCGGTTCGGTCGGCGTCGTCGTCGCTGCGCAGTCGTTCCACTGGTTCGACCCCGCCCGGGCGTTGCCCGAGGCCGCCCGGGTGCTGCGGCCCGGCGGCATGCTCTCGGTCGTCTGGAACTCCCGGGACGAACGGATCCCCTGGGTGCGACGGCTCGGCGCGATCATCGGCGACGCCGGCCACACGGTCGACCCGACCCCGGCCATCGAGGCGTCGGGGCTGTTCCACCCGGTCGAGAGCTCCACGTTCCGGTTCTGGCAGTCGCTGACCCGGGAGTCGCTGCGCGACCTGGTCCGTTCACGCTCGGACATCGCGTTGATGTCGGACCTCGACCGCGACCGGGTGCTGCGCAAGGTCGACGGCCTCTACGAGGAGTACGGCCGCGGTGCGGACGGGATGCTGCTGCCCTACCTCACCCGCACGTTCCGCGCGACCGTGCTGGCCAGGACCGAGATGGACACCGACGCGTTGCTGATCGACTTCCGCTGAACGATCTAGGGTGTCGCTCATGGCAACGTGGCCCGGCTGGCTGCAGCGCGGTCCGCTCGGCACCGAGTCGGACCGGGCGACCTTCCGCACGCTGCACACCGCCTCGCTCGCGGCGCCGGCCCTGCGCGGCGGCCTGACCGAGACCTCGGCGGAGAAGTCGATCCGCTTCCTCAAGGCGCTGCTGGGTGTTCCCGCCGTCGCGCTCACCGACACCGAGAACCTGCTCGCCTGGGACGGCCGCTTCCAGCACCACGCGGAACAGACCGCCGGGCTGGCGCACGGTGTGGTCGCCGACGGCGCCACCTCGGTGGCCGACGAGCGGGAGATTCCCTGCGACGACCTGCGGTGCGTCCTGCGCCACGTGATCGTCAGCCCGCTGACCGTGGAGGAACGGGTGGTCGGCACCTTGCAGGTGTTCGCGCCGTCCGCGTCCGCCGGCCTGGTCCGGGCCACCAACGAGGTGGCCCGGTGGGTGTCGAGCCAGCTCGAGCTCGCCGAGCTCGACGCGTCCCGGACCCGGTTGATGGAGGCGGAGGTCCGCGCCCTGCGGGCCCAGATCAGCCCGCACTTCATCTACAACTCGCTGACCGCGATCGCCTCGTTCGTGCGGACCGACCCGGAGCGGGCACGGGAGCTGCTGCTGGAGTTCGCCGACTTCACCCGGTACTCCTTCCGCAAGCACGGCGAGTTCACCACGCTGGCCGAGGAGCTCCGGTCGATCGAGCGCTACCTGGTGCTGGAGAAGGCCAGGTTCGGCGACCGCCTGCAGGTCACCTTGCGCATCGCCCCCGAGGTGCTGCCGGTCGCCGTACCGTTCCTGTCCCTGCAGCCGCTCGTGGAGAACGCGGTGCGGCACGGGCTCGAGGGAAAGGCCGGCGACGGCCGGATCACGATCGTCGCCGAGGACAACGACTTCGAGTGCGTGATCTCGATCGAGGACGACGGGCTGGGTGAGGACCCCGAGCGGGTACGCCGGGCCCTGGCCGGTGACGTCTCGATCGACTCCATCGGCCTCGGCAACGTCGACGAGCGGCTGCGGTCGACCTTCGGCGACGAGTACGGGCTCGTCGTGGAGACGGCCCCGGACGCGGGCACGAAGGTTATCGTTCGAGTACCGAAGTACGCGCCAGGAGTGCACTCATGAACACGTCGCCGCTGCGGGTGCTGGTCGTCGACGACGAGCGCCCCGCCCTCGACGAGCTCGCCTGGCTGCTCGAGAGGGACCACCGGGTCGACTCGGTGCGCACCACCGACTCCGCCGCCGAGGCGCTGCGGGTGCTCCAGGAGGAGCCGGTCGACGCGGTGTTCATGGACATCCGGATGCCCGGGCTGACCGGTCTCGAGCTGGCCCGGGTGCTGTCCCGGTTCAAGACCCCGCCGCCGGTGGTCTTCGTGACCGCCTACGACGAGCACGCCGTGGACGCGTTCGAGCTGAACGCCGTGGACTACGTGCTCAAGCCGGTCCGCGACGACCGGTTGGCCGAGGCGGTACGGCGCATCGTCGAGGCCCGGCTGACCACCTCGGTGCCGGAGCAGGACGACCAGATCGCGGTCGAGCTGGGCGGCGTGACCCGGTTCGTCTCCCGCGCGGACGTGCGCTACGTCGAGGCGCAGGGTGACTACGCGCGGCTGCACACCGGCTCCGGCAGCCACCTGGTCCGGGTGCCGTTGACCTCGCTCGAGGACGAGTGGCGCGACGCCGGGTTCGTGCGGATCCACCGGTCGCTGCTGGTGGCCCTCACCCACATCGAGGAGGTCCGGATGGACTCCGGCCGGTGCACGGTGGTCGTCGGCGGCGAGGAGCTCGTGGTCAGCCGCCGGCACACCCGCGAGCTGCGTGACCTGCTGGTGCGGCGGGCCCGTCCCGGATCGGCACCGCGGCTGTGAGCCCCGACTCGGGTCCGCGCCGGGTCCGGGTGACCAGCCCCCGGACCTCGGCCGGCCGGCCGCGCCGGGTCACGGTCACCTCCGAGATCGACGCGCAGACCCGGATCGGTGAGATCTACATGGCCTCGCTGCTGCGGGCACAGCTGCGGCTGGCGGGGCTGGCGATCGCCACGGTCGGCGTACTCGTGGCCGGCCTGCCGTTCTTCTTCTGGCTGTTCCCGGGGCTGACGAGGGTGCACGTGCTCGGCATGCCGCTGCCGTGGGTGCTGCTCGGGTTCGCGGTCTACCCGTTCTTCCTGGTCGTCGGCTGGGTCTACGTGCGTGCGGCGGAGCGCAACGAGCACGACTTCGCCGACGTCGTCGAACGCTCGTGACCCGATGAGCTCCTCCTACGCGATCACCGCGGTCCTGCTCGTCTCGATCGCCACGCTCGCGATCGGCGCCTACGGCTGGCGGTTCTCCCGCACCACCAGCGACTTCTTCGTCGCGTCGAGATCGGTCCGCCCGGCGCTGAACGCCTCCGCGATCGGCGGTGAGTACCTCTCCGCCGCGTCGTTCCTCGGCGTCGCCGGGCTCGTGCTCGCGTTCGGCACCGACATGCTCTGGTACCCGGTCGGCTGGACCGCGGGCTACCTGATGCTGCTGGTGCTGGTGGCCGCGCCGCTGCGCCGCTCGGGCGCCTACACGCTGCCGGACTTCGCCGAGGACCGGCTCGAGTCGCTGGCGGTACGGCGGCTCTCCTCGCTGCTCGTCGTGGGTATCGGCTGGCTCTACCTGATGCCGCAGTTCCAGGGAGCCGGACTGTCCCTCGGCACGGTCGCCGGCACCGAGCCCTGGGTTGGTGGCCTGCTGGTCGGGGCGGTGGTGCTGGTCAACGTGTTCTTCGGCGGGATGCGCTCGATCACCCTGGTCCAGGCGTTCCAGTACTGGCTGAAGCTCACCGCGCTGCTGGTCCCGGTGATGTTCCTGCTCGTGGTGTGGACCGGCGACGGCGCCACCTCCCCGGCCGATGCGGGCACGATGACCGCGGGGATGACCGGCGACGTGTGGGCGTCCCCGTTGGCCTCGGCCAGCGACCACGCGCTGTACACCACCTACTCGATCATCGTCGCGACCTTCCTGGGCACGATGGGCCTGCCGCACGTGGTGGTCCGCTTCTACACCAACCCCGACGGACGGGCGGCACGGCGGACGACGCTGGTGGTCCTCGGCCTGCTCGGGATCTTCTACATCCTGCCGCCGGTGTACGGGGCGCTCGGCCGGCTCTACGCACCGGAGCTGATCGCCTCGGGACGCACCGACACGGTGGTCCTCGAGCTGCCGGCGCTGATGGTCGGCGGCCTCGGCGGCGACCTGCTCTCCGCGCTCACCACGGCCGGTGCCTTCGCGGCGTTCCTGTCCACCTCCTCCGGGCTGACGATCGCGGTCGCCGGGGTGGTCAGCCAGGACGTGATGGGTCGCCGGTTCCGGGGCGTGCGGTCCTTCCAGGCCGCAGCGGTCGTCGCGGTCGTCGTACCCCTGCTGCTGGCCATCGCCGCCGACGGCGTCGGGGTCGCCCGGGCGGTCGGGCTCGCCTTCGCGGTGGCCGCCTCGACGTTCTGCCCGCTGCTGGTGCTCGGGATCTGGTGGCGCAAGCTGACCGACGCCGGCGCCATCGCCGGGCTCCTCGTCGGCGGGGGCCTGTCCGGCCTCGCGGTCGTGGACACCCTGCTGCAGCGGGCACACGAGGGCTGGACCGCCGCGCTGCTCACCCAGCCGGCGGCCTGGACGGTGCCGGCGGCCTTCCTGACCATGGTCGTCGTCTCGCTGGCCACCCCGCGCCGGCTGCCGGCGAACGTCTCGCGGACCATGGTCCGGCTGCACACGCCCGAGGCGGTCCAGCTCGACCGGGGACCGCAACCGCTGTAGACCGGTCGACCGCTGATCGCGCGGATCACGCCGTACGGCGAACGGCGTTCACCGCTGACCGCATCAGGCGGTTCACGTGGTCCCGATCCCCCACGCCGACTCTTACGGTGACTGGCGTCACACCCTCCACTCGGCGTGCAGCGCGCCGGGATCGACCAGACAGAAGTGAGGTGATCTCCGTGGCTGACGACCGTCCACCGGTGGGCTCGCAACCCGCACCGCACCGACCCAACGGGCATACGCACCAGACCTCAGGGAATGCGGTCTACAAGGAACTCCATGACAGCCCCGAGTTCCAGGAGCTCCGCAAGCGCTATCGAAGCTTCGCGATCCCGTGGACCGTTGCGTTCCTGGCGTGGTACCTGCTCTACGTGATCATGTCCAACTGGGCGACCGGCTTCATGAACATCCGGCTGATCGGGAACATCAACGTCGCGCTGGTCTTCGGGCTGCTGCAGTTCGTGTCCACGTTCGGCATCGCCTGGCTCTACGCCAAGCACATGAACCGGCACGTCGACCCGCTCGCGCGTGAGCTCGACGCGCGGTACAAGAAGGAGCTGGGCAAATGAGCTCACAGGCCCTCACCACGATCCTCTTCCTCGCCGTCGTCGCACTGACCGTGGCGATCACCTTCTGGGCCAGCCGGCAGACCTCGGGGGCGACCGACTTCTACGCCGGCGGTCGGTCGTTCAGCGGCGTGCAGAACGGGCTGGCGATCTCCGGTGACTACATGTCGGCGGCGTCGTTCCTCGGCATCTCCGGCGCCATCGCCCTCAACGGGTACGACGGCTTCCTCTACTCCATCGGCTTCCTGGTGGCCTGGCTGGTCGCGCTGCTTCTGGTCGCCGAGCTGCTGCGGAACTCCGGCCGCTACACGATGGCCGACCAGCTGGCCTACCGGATGAAGCAGACCCCGGTGCGGACCGCGGCGGCCACGTCGACCGTGGTCGTGTCGATCTTCTACCTGCTCGCGCAGATGGTCGGCGCGGGCGCGCTCGTCGCGCTGCTGCTCGGCGTCGAGAGCGAGGCACTGCAGAACCTGACCATCGCCGGCGTCGGGGTGCTGATGATCTTCTACGTCGTCGTCGGCGGCATGAAGGGCACCACCTGGGTCCAGATCGTCAAGGCGGTGCTGCTGATGACCGGCACCATCCTGATCACGATCCTGGTGCTGGCGGAGTTCAACTTCAACCTCTCCGAGCTGCTCGGTGCCGCGGCGGACAACACCGGCAAGGGCCAGGCGTTCCTCGAGCCAGGGTTGAAGTACGGCGTCGACCTGACCACGAAGATCGACTTCATCAGCCTGTCGCTCGCGCTCGTGCTCGGCACGGCCGGCCTGCCGCACATCCTGATCCGCTTCTACACGGTCCCGACCGCCCGCGACGCGCGGACCTCGGTGATGTGGGCGATCACGCTGATCGGCGCGTTCTACCTGATGACGCTGGCGCTGGGCTTCGGCGCGGCGGCGCTGCTCGACACCGGCCCGGAGAGTGCCGTGGCCACGAGCGGCGGAAACCTCGCCTCACCACTGCTCGCCGAGGCGGTCGGCGGCGGCGAAGGCACCACCGGAGGCGCGGTCCTGATCGCGTTGATCTCCGCGGTCGCGTTCGCCACCATCCTCGCGGTGGTCGCCGGACTGACCCTCACCTCGGCGTCCTCGGTGGCACACGACATCTACGCCAACGTGATCAAGAAGGGGACGGCGACCGAGAAGCAGGAGGTCAAGGTCGCCAGGATCGCGGCGTTCGTGATCGGCGGTATCGCCATCGCGCTGGCGATCCCGGCGCAGAAGCTCAACATCGCGTTCCTGGTCGCGCTGGCGTTCGCCGTCGCGGCGTCCGCGAACCTGCCGTCGGTGATCTACAACCTGTTCTACAAGCGCTTCAACACCCGCGGCGCCACGTGGAGCATCTACGGCGGCCTGATCACCTGTCTGGTGCTGGTGGCCTCCTCGCCGGTGGTCTCCGGATCGGAGACCGCGCTGTTCACCGGCCAGGACTGGTCGTGGTTCCCGCTGGCGAACCCGGGCATCATCTCGATCCCGGCCGGGTTCTTCTTCGGCTGGCTCGGTTCGGTCACCTCGAACGAGCCGACCGCTGTGGCGGCCTACGAGGAGCTCGAGGTGCGTGCGCTGACCGGCGCCGGTGCCGAGACAGCCGTCGTGCACTAGCGGCGGCGCCCCCCGAACCGCCCGGCGGCGAGG
>JAICRS010000149.1 GCA_025966335.1 Nocardioidaceae bacterium | reverse complement strand
GCTCGACTCGAAGCACTCGTTCTCGTTCGGGCATCACTACGACCCGGACAACGTGAGCCACGGGCTGCTCCTGGTCAACAACGACGACGTGGTGAGCCCCGGGACCGGGTTCGACACCCACCCGCACCGGGACATGGAGATCGTGACCTGGGTGCTGCGCGGCAGCCTGGTGCACCAGGACTCCACGGGCCGCTCGGGGGTGATCTATCCCGGGCTGGCGCAACGGATGAGCGCCGGCACCGGGATCCTCCACTCGGAGAAGAACGACGCTTGGCGGATCTCCGACGCACACCCCGTCCACGACGAGCCGGTGCACTTCGTGCAGATGTGGGTGCTGCCCGACGAGCCGGGGATCACGCCCGGCTACGAGCAGCTCGAGATCGACGACGAGCTGATGCGCGGCGACCTGGTCACGGTCGCGTCCGGGATGGACCGGCACCGCGGCGCCACCGCGATCCGGATCCACAACAGGTACGCGGCGCTGCACGTGGCGCGGTTGGAGCCCGGCAGGTCGACCGGCCTCCCGGAGGCGCCGTACCTGCACCTGTTCCTGGCCCGGGGGACCGCCGACCTGGAGGGCGCTGGTGCGCTGGCCGAGGGGGACGCGGTGCGGTTCACCGCCACCGGCGGCCAGCGGGTGACCGCGACCGGCGACGGCGCGGAGATCCTGGTCTGGGAGATGCACGCCGACGCACGCACCGGCTGACCCGGCTCAGTGGTCGTGGTGGCCCGGCGGTGAGGCCGCGTCCTGGCGGGGCTTCACGGCGACGTCCACCCGTCGTCCCTCAGGGGAACCTCGCCGGATCGAACGCTCAGAAGGAGAAGAACGACTCGTTCATCCGCGGGTCGGGCGCGAACGGTACGACGGCCAGCCGCATCCCGGTCTGTCGGAACCGCTGCTGCTCGACGCGGGAGACCACCTCGTTGGCGCGGTCGCACTGGCTCTGGGACAGGTAGAACGCGAACAGCCGCAGCCGCTCCCGCGCGGCGTAGAACGTCTCCAGCACGACTTCGTCGGAGCTGCCGATGGTCTCGAGGTCGTACAACGCCTGCTCCACGTCCTCCGGGCGCACCCTCGGTGCCAGCTCCGGGTGGACGTCGATCATCCCGTCCTCGGAGACGATCACGATCAGGCACGGTGCCGAGGAGGCGGCGGTGTAACGGACGGCGGAGTTGTACCGCGCCCCGCGACCCGGGTCGCCCACGCCGGTGGCGATCCCGTCGAGGATCACCCCCACCGCGTGGCACGTGCTGTCGGGGGTGAGCAGCACAGCACCGTCGATCCTGGTCAGCGAACGGAGCATGGCGCTGTCGATCTGCTGCGGCTCGATGGCCAGCGCCTGCGGTGCCAGCCGCTTCGCCTCCTGGGCGGCGGCCGTGGTGACCACGAGCATCGTGCCCTTGGACTGGCTGACCGCGGTCTGCGCGAGCCGCCAGATGGCGCGGATGTTCTCGTCGCTGACGCTGGCGAAGACCCGGCGCATCGAGTCGACGAACAGCGACGGAGACATCCGGGGGCGAGGCAGCTGCGGGTGCCCGTTCGCGACGCGCAGCAGAGGCGAGCCGTGGTGGGACATCTGCCAGATGCCCTGCTCGATGATGCCGAACCGGAAGACGTCCTCGGTGGTCCCGTCGTACTCCTCGGAGACCGTGCCCAGCCCGTAGATGGTGGTGCCGTCGACCAGCAGGCTCAGGTCGGGTCCGGTGATCTCGAGCAGCTTGCGGAACTGGAGCCGTTCGCGTACCGAGATCGGGACCCGCAGTCGCACCGCGACGTCGACGCAGCTGTGCCCGTCGCAGGCCAGGATCACCGTGCCGGAGCCGGCCCGTCCCTCGTACGCGGTGGAGGCGAGCGCCTCGAAGGAGTCGAAGAGGCCCTTGGCCAACGTCTCGCCGGCGATCATCGCCGCGGAGAACACCAGGTGGTTCGCCGAGCGGCGGATCGCGTCGGTCGGTACGTCGTCCTCGATCGGCGAGATCGTCCGCGGCGGCTTCGCGGCGAGCAGCGCGTGGGTGGCGGTGCGCAGCAGCTCGCTGATGATCCCGTGCGCCATGGACACGGTGATCGGGACGCCGGCGACCTCGGTCGTCTCGAGCCGTGGCAGAGCGTCGAGGCTCTCCCGGTCCACGGAGACGACTGGGTGCACGTCGTACTCCCCCACCGGCGCGGACTGGCCGACGAAGAAGGCACGGCCCTGCCCGGCCTCGGCGTGCTCCATCGCCGCCTCGACCGCCCTGGCCCGGGCGTTGTCGCGGAACAGCTCGTGCCGGGCCTCGTGCATCTCCTCGGACGGGAACTCCAGGTCGTGCACGAAGCTGTCCTCGTAGCGCCGCTTGGCGTCCAGGGTGACATCGGCGAAGTCCACGGCGTCGAAGGCCACCGCCTGCTCCTTGGCCTCCAAGCACACCGCCTCCCCCGCAGCTTCGTCCCGGGCGAACCCGACGAGGAAGGCGTCCGGCGACAGGATCGCCCCGATCTGGTCCAGGGCCCGGTCGGTGGCGCCGTCCAGGGACACGCGGAAGTGGTGCTGGTAACCCCACATGGTGTGGGTCAGCGCGGCGTCGGACACGGGTGCGGCTTCACTTCTGGACGGGTGCACGGGTCACCGCCGATGTTCCCCGAAGTGTGCCTCGCAAACGACCCCGCTCCGGCCAGTGAGACAGACCGTCGCTACGACACGACCTTCAGGCCGACAACACCGGCCACGATCAGCACCAGGCACAGGATCCGCCCGACCGACGCGGCCTCGCCCAGTGCGGCGATGCCGTAGGCGGCGGTGCCGACAGCGCCGATGCCGACCCAGACGGCGTACCCGGTGCCGACCGGGATGCTGCGCAGCGCGTACGCCAGGCCGGCCATGCTGAACACGAGCGCGACGGCGAACACGGTCGTCGGTACTGGTCGGGTGAAGCCCCTGCTCTCACCGAGGGCGGATGCCCAGACGGTCTCGAGCAGGCCGGAGAGGATGAGGACGAGCCAAGCCATGATGTGCCTCCGCAGTCAGCTGGTGGTTGCTTACTGCGTCGTCTTGCATGACCGGGTACGACGCGCTCGTCCGGGAGGCCCCGTCGTACGACGAGGTGGCCTCACGTTCCACGATAGGTGAGCCGCCGGTGTGATTCAGCATCCTGTGACTGATCTGACCAGGACCGCCGGCGCTGGAACCGGCTAGGACACCGGCGCCTCGATCAGGCCGATCACCTCGGCTGTCGAGCGCACGTCACCGAAGGTCCGGTAGACGGTGTGCAGCGTGGCGTTGTGGTCCTGGTCGCGCCGGGCCGCGTTCCCGTCCGCGACCATGATCACTCGGTAGCCCAGCGTGCTCGCGTCGCGGGCCGACGACTCACAGCAGACGTTCGTGACGGTGCCCGTGACCAGGACCGTGTCGATCCCGCGGCCGTCCAGCAGCTCCGGGAGTGTCGAGCGGCCCGGGAAGAACGCACTGGCCGCGGTCTTCTCGACCAGCAGGTCGTCGCCGTGGATCTCGAGCTCGTGCCACAGCCGCTCCTCCATGGTCCCTTCGCCGCCCGAGCGCCGGTACATCTCCGCTATCTGAGGTCCGAAGAACTCGTCCGCGACGCTCGAGTGGTCCGGGACGCCAGGGAGCACCCAGGCCACCGTGCCGCCGGCTTCCCTCAGCGACGCTGCAAGCCGGCTGATGTTGGGCACGATGCCGCGGCAGAACTCGTTCTCCGCCACGAAGAACGGGACCATGTCGATGACGACGAGCGCGGTCCGCCGGGGGTCGAGGTGCTCGAACGCGTGGCGCCGTCCGCGTCGCTGCTCGTGGCGCGCGTACTCGCGCTCCTCGATCGCCCACTGGTGAACCTGGGTGCTGTCGGACACTCGCGCCGGCCCTTCAGCCGAGCCTGGGCGGTGGCCCCACGAGCTCGATTCCGTAGTGCTCCATGGCGCCGACGATGGCCGCCATGTTCGGCTCACCCGGTGGTGGCAAGGTCAGCGCTGTCGCTTCATGTCCGGTGCTGCGGAAGAACTCCTCGCTCGCTCCCGGTGTCACCAACGTCAGGAGTCGAGCGGTCTCCGAACGGACGAGGAACGTGTGGGCCCGCCCGCGGGGGCCGAAGACGTAGGTGCCGCTGCCGGCGACGTACTGGTCCTGCTCCAGGAAGAAGGTCACCTCGCCGTCGAGCACCACCCATGCCTCGTCCTCGTTGGTGTGCCGATGGACCGGAGGCGCCGACCCCTTCGGCAGCAGCTGTTCGGCGAGGGTGAACGCGCCGCCGGTGAGCGCCGACGGAATCTTCCAGTTCCAGAGGCAGTCCAGGTGCCAGGTGCCCTCTCCTCCGCCGGGCGGTACGACGAGGTCCCGAGTGTCTTGGGTAGTCATGGCCGTTGTCCTTCCGAAGGTCGAGCCAATAGTGCCCGCCCCTCGGCAGCGTTGTCAGCCCTTCAGCTCGGGAAACTGGTCGTCGCGCCACTCCCCGGACTCCGGCACCGCCCCGGCCTGACCGGCGGCGAGCTCGTTCTCCCGGGCGCGCAGCTCCACCCGGCGGATCTTCCCCGAGATCGTCTTGGGCAGCTCGGCGAACTCCAGCCGGCGGATCCGCTGGTACGGCGCAAGGTGTTCGCGGGCGTACCTCAAGATGTCCAACGCGGTCTCGCGGGACGGCTCGTGCCCCGGCGCCAGCACGACGTAGGCCTTGGGCACCGCGAGCCGCACCTCGTCCGGAGCGGGCACCACCGCGGCCTCGGCGACCGCCGGGTGCTCGATGAGGACGCTCTCGAGCTCGAACGGGCTGATCTTGTAGTCAGACGCCTTGAACACGTCGTCGGTGCGGCCGACGTAGGTGATGTAGCCGTCCTCGTCCTGGGTGGCCACGTCCCCGGTGTGGTACCAGCCGCCGGCCATCGCCTCGGCGTTGCGCTGCTCGTCACCCTGGTAGCCGGTCATCAACGACAGCGGCTTCGCCGACAGGTCGAAGCAGATCTCACCCTCACCCTTGCCCTCGACCGGTCGACCGGTCAGCGGGTCGACCAGCACCACCGGGCAACCGGGCAGCCGCCGGCCCATCGAGCCGGGCTTCAAGGTCACACCGGGGATGTTGCCGACGCAGGCGGTCATCTCGGTCTGCCCGTAGCCGTCGCGCAGGACCAGCCCCCACTGCTTCTTCACCTGAGCGATCACCTCGGGGTTCAGCGGCTCCCCGGCGCCGACCACCTCGCGCAGGTTGCCCGGACCACCGGACAGGTCGGCGTTGATCAGCATCCGCCACACCGTCGGCGGCGCACAGAACGACGTGACGTGCTGCTCCCGCAGCTGTTGGAGCAGAGCCGGCGCGTCGAACCGCGTGTAGTTGTAGAGGAAGATCGTCGCCTCCGCGATCCAGGGCGCGAAGAAGCAGGACCAGGCGTGCTTGGCCCAGCCTGGCGAGGAGATGTTCAGGTGCACGTCGCCGGGCCGGAGGCCCAGCCAGTACATCGTCGACAGGTGGCCGACCGGGTAGGAGACCTGGGTGTGCTCGACGAGCTTGGGCCGGCTGGTCGTGCCGGACGTGAAGTAGAGCAACAGCCGGTCGTCCGGAGCCGTCCCGGGATGGTCGATGCTGACCTCGCCGAGGTCGTACGCGTCGTGCAGGTCACGCCAGCCGTCCGCGGCACCGACCGCGATCCGGGTGTAGTCACCGGGCACCTCGTCGAACTTCGCGGCGTCGGCGGGGTTGCACACCACGTGTCGGGCGTTGCCCCGGGCGATCCGGTCGACGAGGTCGCTGGGACCGACCGCGGTGGTGGTCGGCATGATCACCGCCCCCAGCTTCATGATCGCGAGCATCGTCTCCCAGAGCTCGACCTGGTTGCCGAGCATGACGATCACCGAGTCGCCCTTGCGGACGCCCTGCTGTGCCAGCCATGCCGCCACCTGGTCCGAGCGCCGCGCCATCTCGTCGAAGGTCCGTGAGGTCTGGCCGCCGTCCTCCTCGACGATGACCAGCGCGGGCCGGTCGTTGCCGCGGGCCACCGCGTCGAACCAGTCGACCGCCCAGTTGAACCGGTCACCGACGTCGGGCCACTGGAACTCGCGCACGGCACGGTCCGGCTCGCCGCGCAGCGCGAGCAGCTGGTCCCGTGCACTCCGGTAGGCCTCGGTCGCTGGGTGGCTCTCGGTCATGGTCCACACTTCCGTCCGGTCTGGGCGCAGTTTCCAGCCCACGGTATCCGTGCCGGCAACCGGTGCTCAGCCGAGGACGCGCAGGGCCGCCGGCCGGACCACGGCGGTGCAGGGCAGCGGCGCGAGGCGCTCGCCATCGGCGTACGCCGCCTGGGGCCGGTCCGAGCGAACAGTCACCTCCCGGCCCCGGAACGTGAGCACCTCGGGCAGGTCGACGTGCGAGCCGTCGTACACCGTGGGCATCGACCGGATCAGTGCCACCCTCGATGCTGCACCGATCACCACCACGTCGAGGAGACCGTCGGTGATGTCCGCGCGAGGCGCGATGTGCATGCCGCTGCCGTAGAAACCGGAGTTGGCGACGATGACGGCAGCGGCGTCGTGGACGTGCACCGCCCCGTCGACCTCGATATGGAACCGGGTCGGCTGGTAGGACGCCAGGGCGCGGACTGCGGCGTACGGGTACTGCAACCGCCGTGGCAGCCGGTGCGCACGGTCGACCAGCTCCGAGGCGCGGGAGTCCACGCCGGCGTACACGCTGCCGACGACCACCCGGTCCCCGGCGTCGATCACGTCCACCGACCGGACCTGGCCGGTCAGCAGCGTGTCCGCGACGGCGGCGGCCTCGGTCGGCAGGCCCAGCTGGCGGGCGAAGTCGTTCCCGCGGCCGGCCGGGACGATGCCGAGCACGCCGCCGCGCTCCACGACGGTTCCCGCCAGCGAGGCGACCATCCCGTCGCCCCCCACGGCCACGACCACCTCGTCCCGGGTCACCGACTCCTCGACCAGGGCGCGGCACCCGGCCGGTCCCGGGCTGTAGCTCAGCCGCACGCACGCGCCAGCTTCGCGCAGCGCCCGGGCCACCGGTACGGCGGACGCGGGGGCTGCGCCTCCACCCGAGAGAGGGTTCACCAGCAGGTGGAACGACCTCACGGCACCAGCACGCCCGGGTTGAGCACTCCGGCAGGGTCGAGCCGCTCCTTGACCGCGCGCAGGATCTCGGCGCCGACGGGGCCGATCTCCTGGGCCAACCAGGGCTTGTGGTCCTGGCCGACTGCATGGTGGTGGGTGATGGTGGCACCGGCGGCGCGCATCGCGTCCGACGCAGCTGTCTTGGCCGCCGCCCATTGAGCCAGCGGGTTCTCGGTCTGCCGGGCGGCCACCGTGAAGTAGAGCGAGGCCCCGGTCGCGTAGACGTGCGAGACGTGGCAGAGCACGATCGGCGGTGTGCCCTGGGCGGTCAGCGTCTTCTCCAGAACGGTCCGCACCGCGTCGTACACCGTTTCCAGGCCTGACCAGAAGGTGGCGGTCTCCAGCGTCTCG
>JAICRS010000039.1 GCA_025966335.1 Nocardioidaceae bacterium | reverse complement strand
GAGCGTTGGCCGCCGTTCCGGCTGCCCGACGGAACCATCGCGCTGCACCAGGCCGATGCGGCGATCGTGCCCGCAGCCCGGGGCACGGCCACCCTGCAGCGGCTGGCCCGGGAGCGTGGCGCGGTGCTGCGCGACGGCTGCCCGGTGCTGCGGGTGACCGACCTCGGTGAGCGCGGGCTGGAGGTCCGCACCCGGGACGCCGCCTACCGGTGCCGGCGGCTGGTCGTCTGCGCGGACGCGTGGACCAACCAGGTGCTCGCCGGCCTCGACGTCGCGTTCCCGTTGACCGTGATGCAGCAGCAGGTGACGTACTTCCGGCCACCGGACCCGACCCGGTTCGCGCCAGGGGCGATGCCGCTGTGGATCTGGATGGACGACCCGTCGTTCTACGGGTTCCCCTGCTACGGGGAGCCGACCGTGAAGCTGGCCGAGGACTGCGGCGGTCCCACCGTCGACCCGGACCGACGAGGCTTCGAACCGGACCCGGACCGGCTCGGGTCGCTGGAGCGGTTCGCGGCGCGGACCCTCCCGGGCAGTGGGCCACCGGTGCGTTCGGTCACCTGCCTCTACACGCTGACCCCGGACCGTGACTTCGTGCTCGGACCGGTGCCCGGTCACGAGGCCGTGCTGGTCGGCCTCGGCGCTGCCCACGGCTTCAAGTTCGCACCGACCTTCGGCCGCCTGCTCGCGGACCTCGCGACGACCGGCACGACCGCGACCGACCTGTCGGCGTTCCGGGTGGACCGGCCGGCGCTGACCGACGCCGACCATCCGGTCAGCTGGCTGGTCTGAGATGGGACTCGACCGGAGCAGGTCAGGCCAGCACGTCGGGGTCGACACCGAGCTCGGCGGCCGCGGCCTCGCGCACCCAGCGCGCCATCTGCGCACGGGTCAGCCGCCGGTGGACGGTGACCTGGACGGCCAGCCCGTCGAGCAGCGCCGCCAGCCGGCGGGCACTGGCCGCCGGGTCGGCGCACGCGAAGTCACCCTCCTCCACTCCGGAGCGGATCACCGCCTCCAGCGCCTGGCTCCAGCGCCGGTCGAGCTCACGCAGCGTCGCCCGCAGCGTGTCGTCGCGCAGCGCCGCCGACCAGGCGTCGACCCACAGCCGCCAGCCCGGCGCGGCGCCCTGGGGACCGTAGGCGCGCAGCACGTGCCGCAGCCGCTGCACCGCGTCCGGGTCCCGCGCCAACGTGCGGTCGAGCCGTTCCAGGTCGCGGGCGACCGCGTGCTCCAGTGCTGCCTGGAGCAGGGTCTCCTTGGTCGCGAAGTGGTAGAAGACCAGGGCCCGGCTGATCCCGAGGGAGTCCGCGACGTCGCCGACCCGGACGTTCGCGAGGCCGCGGCCGACCACCTCGGCCAGCGTCGCCTCGAGGATCTCCTCACGCCGCACCTCGACGTTGCGCCGCACCATGACGCCAGACCCTACCTGCGGAGGTGGCCATGACAGCCCAGCACACACAGGCAGGGGCGGTCCTCGACCCGGGGCTTCTCGGCGAGGACGGCGTGCTTGCGCTGGACCGGTCCCTGCGGCCGTTCGGGGAGTCCACGATGCTGCCCGCCGCCGCGTACACCTCGGCCGCGGTGCACGCATGGGAGCAGCGGCACCTGTTCGCCGGGACGTGGACCTGTGTCGGCCGGCTGCACGACCTCGCCGGCGCGCAGGCCGGTTCGCCGGTCCGGCAGCGCGCGGTGGTGGTCGGCGACGTACCGGTGCTGCTCACGTTCGACGGCGGGTCGACCCGCGCGTTCGCGAACACCTGCCGGCACCGCGGACACGAGCTGCTCCCGGAGGAGGGGACCTCGGGCCACCGGTCGGTGGTCTGTCCCTACCACGGCTGGAACTACCGGCTCGACGGGTCGTTGCGGGTGGCACCGGAGTTCCGTGACGCGGCCGGTTTCCGTCTCGAGGAGCACGCCCTCGTGGAGCTGCCCGCCGAGCTCTGGCACGGATGGTTGTTCGTGCATGCCGCGCACGGGATCGAGGAGGGTGCCCCGATGTCGTTCGCGAACCATGTCGGTGCCCTCGACGAGCTCCTCGCGCCGTACTCCCCCGCCGACCTGGTGCTCGGAGCGCGGCACAGCTACACGGTGGCCGCGAACTGGAAGGTGCTCACCGAGAACTACCACGAGTGCTACCACTGCCCGCTGATCCATCCGGAGCTGTGCCGGGTGTCGCCGCCGGCCTCCGGCGACAACCACGACCTGCCCGGTGCCTGGGTGGGCGGCTCGATGGACCTGCGGGACGGGATGACCACGATGTCGGTGGACGGACGGTCCCCCGCCGGGCCGATCGCTGGCGTCGACCCGGCGAAGGTGGAGTACCTCGGGCTGTTCCCGAACCTGCTGGTCTCCCCGCACCCGGACTACGTGATGACGCACCGGCTGGTCGCGCAGGCCGCTGACCGAACCTGGGTCGAGTGCTCGTGGTACTTCGCCCCGGCCGACACGGCGGTGGATCCGTCGTACGCCGTGGACTTCTGGGACCTCACCAACCGGCAGGACTGGGCGGCCTGCGAGTCGGTGCAGCGCGGGCTGGCCTCGCCGCACTTCCGGCCCGGCCCGCTCGCACCGAACGAGGACGCGGTGCACCAGTTCGTGACGATGGTCGGCCGCGGCTACCGCGGCGAGCCGCTGGCCTGAGCGGCTACTGCAGGTGGCGTGGGAACCGCCGGTGCCAGCTCCGCCGGGCGACCTCCCGATCGCCCTCATGGGCCGACAGCTCGACGGTCACGTCGTAGGAGTCCGCGTCCACTCGCACGTCCAGCGTGGAGCGCGTGGCCACGGTCACCTCCGGCCAGGACAGCCCGAGCTCGACGTCCGCGGTGGCCCACTGCGCGAAGCTGCGCAGGTCGACGCCGGCCCGGCCGCGGTAGCGCTCGCGGGCGGTGCCGCCGTGGGCGACCTCGTAGCCGGAGCCGTGGTCCACCACGCACTCGGTGGTGCGGTTCAACAGGTCGCGCTCGGTGCGCCAAACGGTGCCGGCCGGGTCCTCGCCGGACCGTTCGTCGCCGGGTCGCAGCACCGGCGGGTCGTACGGCGGGTCCCCGGTCCACACCGGCAGCTCGAGGTGACCGCCGTGCAGGGTCAAGGTCACCGGCTCCGGTGGCGCGGCCGTGTTCGGCCAGTCCGTCCCGGCCACCGACAGCCGCACCCGCTGTCCCGGGTCGAACGCGTAGGCACAGGCGTCGAGGACCACCTCCACGTCGTACACCCGTCCTGGTTCCAGGGCGGCCGGCTCCTCGCTGCCGTCGCGGTGGGCCAGGTTCAGCGAGCCCCGGGTGACCAGCGCCGAGGTGCCGTCGGGGAACACGTCGCAGAGCTTGACCGAGCAGAACGCGACGGGCCGGTCGACGCTGACCCGCAGCATGGCCCGCGGCTGGCCCAGGATCCGCTCGCCGGCCGCGGCCCACTCCCACGTCAGCGACTCCGCGTCGTCGTGCCGCTGGTCGCCGCTCTGCCCCCAGGGCAGGTGCCCGGCGCAGTCGATCCAGGCGTCGACCCCGACGTCCGGGCGCACGACGTACGGCGGCCTCTCGTCCAGCTCGACCCGCTGCGGGGACACCCGCGGGCTCGGCCACGCCTCCCGGACCCAGAACCCCTCGTGCAGGTCCAGGTCGGGTGCCGGACGGGTGGAGGTGCGCACGAACGCGGTGACCGCGGGACGCCCGGGACCGCCGTCGTCGACGCCGTTGTCGGTCCCGCGGAGCCACCGGTCCCACCAGGCCGCCATCTCCGGCATCAGGTCGATCCGCGGACCGGGAGCGGCACTCGTGGTGGCCGCGTGCGGCCAGGGGCCGGCGAGCAGCCGGTGCGGCACCCCGTGCTGCCGGAGCGCCTCGATGGTGCGGAACGAGTTGTTGCGGTAGCCGTCGGCCCAGCCCGCGACGATCATCACCGGGCAGCCGATCCGGTCGTAGGACGGTCGCACGGACCCGTGCCGCCAGTAGTCCCCGTCGGTCTGCTCCTCGAGCCAGCGGAACAGCCACGGTTCGACCGACCGCGTGCGACGTACCCACTCCTCCCGCCAGCCGTCTCCCCACACCGCCGGGACCGGCGGCAACGCGCACATCGGCGTCATGTAGTGGCAGTAGTCGACCAGGTCGAGCAGCTTGCGGGCACCACCGCGGTAGTGCACGTCGTCGGTGTAGCGGTCGTCGGAGGCGTAGATCGCGATCACCGCACGGAGCGCCGCGGGCCGTTCGCAGGCCATCTGCAGCGAGTTGAACCCGGAGTACGACGTGCCGTACATCCCGACCGCACCGTCGCACCACTCCTGTCCCGCGAGCCAGTCGATCACGACCGCGAGGTCGGCCTGCTCCTGTGGTGGGTACTCATCGGTGGCGGTCCCGCCGGAGGAGCCTGTGCCGCGGAGGTCGAGCCGGCAGACCGCGTAGCCGTGCTCGTCGCGCAGCCGGAGGTAGTCGCTCTCGTAGGACAGCGTCAGGTCGTCCTTGCGGTAGGGCAGCGCCTCGAGGATGCAGGGCTGCGGCCCGACCGCGGGATCCGGTAGGTAGAGGGTCGCCGCGAGCCCGATCCCGTCGGGCATCGCGATCCGCACGTCGCGGCGCTCCGCCACGTCAGAGCCGTCCGTGCTCACGCAGCAGCCGGACCACCGTGTCCGGGTCGAGGCCCTCGCTGGTGTTGCCGGAACGGCCGATGACCGTCGGGGACATCAGCATCGAGTTCAGCACGGCCTCCTCGGCTGCCTCGACGACCGCGGCGAACAACGGGTCGAGCGCCCGGCCGGAGACCCCTGCCGGTCCCTCGAACCGGCCGTCGCGGTCCATCCGAAGACCGGTGCTGCAGGCGAGGAAGATCTCGCCGCTGCCGTGCCGGGCCACCGAGCCGGTCCGGGCAAGACCCATCCCGACCCGCCGCGCCAGTCGTGCGCAGCCGGCGCCGTCGACCGGCGCGTCGGTGACCACGACCCCGATGCACGAGCCGGCGGGTGCGGGGACGCCGGGCCGTTCCGGTTCCCCGACCAGCCGGCCGACCGGGACCCCGTCGACGGTCAACCGCTCCCGGTCGCCGAAGTTGGTCATCAGCAGCACCGCGACGATGTGGCCCTCGGGGGTGACCCGGGACGCGGTGCCGATGCCGCCCTTGAACCCGAGGCAGGACATCCCGGTGCCGGAACCGACGCTGCCTTCGGGCGGTGGCGTCGGGTCGCCACGGGAATCCAGTGCCGCGGCCCAGGCGGTCGCCACGTCTTCGCGGACGACCTGCATCCGCCGGGCGTCGTTGAGGAACGAGTCGTCGCACTCGGCGACCACCGGGATGATGAAGTCCTCGGCGACCCGCGGCTCCCGCTCGAGCATCAGCTCGCAGGCGGCGTCGTAGACCCGGCCGAGCTGCAGGGTGGAGGTGAGGAACACCGGGGTCTCCAGGCTGCCCCACTCCGCGGCGGTGATGAAGCCGGTGCACTCGCCGGCACCGTTCAGGACCGCCCCGCCGGCCGGCACCGGCCGCTCGAAGGCGTCGTCGGCGACGACCAGCACCGAGACGCCGGTGCGCCCGCGACCGCGCCCCTCCGGCGGGTCCGGTTCGTCACGGTCGATGGTGGCGTGACCGAGCCCCACCCCGGCCACGTCGAGCACGGAGCCGGTCGGGCCGGGCTGCATCAGCCCGATCCTGATTCCCAGGTCAGCGGCACGCGGCATGGCCCTGATCCTGCCGGATTCCTGGCATCCTGACGAGCATGTCGCCGATTCCCGCGGTCTGGTCACCGCGCTGCCGGGAGCACGTGCCGGGTGCCGAGATCTGGCTCGGCGTCCCGACGCCGGGGACCGAGGTGCCCGAGCGGGTGGACGTCATCATCGCCGCGCTGCGTGCTGCAGGCCACGAGGTGTACGACGCGGCGCCGCACGACGACTCGTTCCTCGAAGCCGTGCACGACCCTGTCTTCCTCGATCATCTCGCCACCGTGCACGAGACGTGGACCTCCTCCGGGATCGCCGAGGAGTCCGGCCAGCACCAGGTGGTGCCCTACGTGTTCCCGACGGCGGCGATGCTCGGCGGGATCCCGGCGAGCCGGGCCGCGGCCGTGCACGGCAGGGCCGGTGCGTTCGGCTACGACACGATGACGCTGGTCGGTCCCGGCACCTGGCGGGCCGCTCGGGGCGCCGCCGACTGCGCATTGACCGCGGTGGACCGGGTGGTCGGCGGCGCCGGTGCGTCGTACGCGCTGTGCCGGCCGCCGGGACACCACGCGACCGCAGCGGCCTACGGCGGCTCGTGCTACCTCAACAACGCCGCGATCGCCGCGCAGGCGCTGCGCGGAGCCGGCCACGAGCGGGTGGCCGTGGTCGACGTGGACGCCCACCACGGCAACGGCACGTCGGCGATCTTCTACGAGCGTCCGGACGTGTTCTACGGCTCGGTGCACGTCGATCCTGGTGCCGGCTGGTTCCCGCACTACGTGGGGCATGCGAGCGAGTGTGGGGCCGGCGACGGGATCGGCGCGAACCGGAACCTTCCACTGGCGCCCGGGGCGGGCGATCCCGAGTTCCTCGCTGCGGTCGGGTCGCTGGCTTCGTCGGTGCGCGACCACGGTACGAGCGCGGTCGTGGTGTCCCTGGGCGTGGACGCCGCCGCAGACGACCCGGAGAGCCCGCTGCGGGTCACCCGCGACGGGTACCGGTCGGCCGCCGAGGTGATCGCCGGAATCGGTCTTCCCACGGTCCTCGTGCAGGAGGGCGGCTACCACCTGCCGTCACTGGGCGAGCTGGTCACGGCCTTCCTCTCCGCCTTCGACTGATCTCGGGAACCGGCTCACCTCACGCCGGAACCCTCAGCCACAGGGTCACCAGCACAGGGCCGCGGACCGGAGACGTCGCGTTCTTGACCACTTCCGGCGGAGCCGGCCCATCGGTCGCAATCGCACACATGTGCTGAAGTAGCACGTTCTCGCTGAAAATCCGTGTTCCAACAGCACAGCTGTGCCGCTTGGTCGTGCGGGCGGCGTCGAGGCACCGGCGGGCATCGGGCGTGGGATGTCGCGGGTCTGGAGCGTCCGGTGCTGCTCGCCGCTGATGTTTGCCTGTCAGGGGCAGGGGTACATCTCCGCGTACCGAAAATTGGAGGAAGCATGGATACCTCAACGATCGTGTGGATCGTGGTGGCAGCCGTCGTCGTACTGGCGCTGCTCGCCGTGATCGCCATGGCGATGAAGAAGAAGCGAGACGAGCACAACCGCGGCCGCGCGAACGAGCTGCGCGAGCAGGCGGCCGCCCAGTCGACCGGCGTGCAGCAGCGCGAGGCGGAGGCACGACAGACGGAAGCAGAGGCCCGCCGGACGCAGGCCGAAGCCGACCAGAAGGCCGCGGAGGCGGAGCGGCTCGCGGCGCAGGCGTCCGACAAGCAGTCGACCGCGGCGACCTACCGCCAGGAGCGTGACGACAACCTGCGTCAGGCCGACGACCTCGACCCGGACGCCGGCAAGGACAAGCACGACGGGGACTCCGACTCGAGCAACGACACGACGCACCAGGCCGGCGAGCACCGCGCCGACGAGCACCGGGTCGACGACGGCACCGGCAGCACCATCGGCGAGGGACAGCGCTACGACGCGGACGGCCACCCGATCCGCGCCGACGGTTCGCGCACCGACGTGGACTCGGACACGGGCACGCACCGCGCCTGACACACAGCGAAGGCCCCGACCGAACCGGTCGGGGCCTTCGTCATGTCCGGACCTGGTGACCGGTCCAAGGTGTCAGAGGTAGAGGCCGGTCTGGCTGTCGCCGAGCCGGTCCGCCGCCACGGCATGGATGTCGCGCTCACGCATCAGCACGTAGTCCTCGCCGTTCACCTCGACCTCCGCCTTGTCCTCGGGGTCGAACAGCACCCGGTCACCGACCTCGACGGTGCGCACGTGCGGGCCGATCGCGGCCACCCGGGACCAGGCCAGCCGACGGCCTCCCATCGCGGCGGTCGCCGGGATCACGATGCCGCCGGTGGAGCGCCGCTCGCCCGAGGCGTCCACGCTGACCAGCACCCGGTCGTGCAACATCCGGATCGGGGTCTTGTCCTGCCCCACGTGTTAGTCGACGACCTTACGGAGCACCACGACCAGGGCGACGACACCCACCACCCCACCAACGACCTTGACGATGTTGTCGGTGCGCGGGCTTCCGGCCGGGTCCACGAAGTAGGACTTGATGGTGGCGATCTCACGGCGGGCGATCGTCTTCGGGCTGGCCCGGTAGACGAGCTGGTCGATGGTGACCGCGAGCCGCTGACGCGTGGCTTCGATCTCGGTCTCGATCGTGTCCGGCGCGCGCGTGTCTGCCGGCTTGTCGGCGTGGGCCACGTCTATCTCCTCGTCTGGCAAACGGTCTCCGGTGCCCGGTGGGGGATCACAGCACCGAACGTTACCCGGCGGAGGGCAGTCTAACCGTGCGGGGATCGAAGCCGAACGGTAGTTCGAGCCGGTGCGCGGCCATCAGCGCGTCGTCGGTGAGGATGTCGTAGGTCGCTCCGTCCGCGACGATCACGCCGTCGGAGAGTACGACGGAGCGGGGGCACAGCTCGAGCGCGTACGGCAGGTCATGGGTGACCATCAGCACGGTCACGTCGAGGCTGCGGAGGATGTCGGCGAGCTCACGGCGCGACGCCGGGTCGAGGTTCGACGACGGCTCGTCGAGGACGAGGATCTCCGGCTCCATCGCCAGCACGGTGGCGACCGCCACGCGCCTGCGCTGCCCGAAGGACAGGTGGTGCGGGGGCCGGTCGATGTAGTCCCCCATGCCGACCCGGTCCAGGGCGTCCCGCACCCGGTCCTCGAGGACCTGCCCCTTGAGTCCGAGGTTGGCCGGCCCGAACGCGACGTCGTCGCGCACGCTCGGCATGAACAGCTGGTCGTCGGGGTCCTGGAAGACCACACCGACCCGCCGGCGTACCTCCTGCACGTTCTGCTTCGTCACGGGCAGGCCCGAGACGGTGACCGTGCCGGCGCCCGCGGTCAGGATGCCGTTCAGGTGCAGCACGAGGGTGGTCTTGCCGGCCCCGTTGGGACCGAGCAGCGCGACCCGCTCACCCTGGTGCACGTGGACGTCCACGCCGTACAACGCCTGGTGGCCGTCGGGGTAGGCGTACGCGAGCCCCTGGACATCGAGGACAGGTGAGCTCACGGGTGCCCCTTCGTCCGGCCGGTATCCGGCATCGTGCCGGTGTAGCCGCGGGACATCATCGCGAGGTGGACGCGCTCGCCACGTTCGTAGGAGCGGATGAACAGCGCCCCGGCGGAGCGGGCGAGCACCGGCCAGTGGCGGACGTTGCGGGCCTGGAATCCGCGGGACTCCCGGGCGATCCGCATCCGGCGCATCTCCTCGGCGACCACGTCGAGGTAGCGCATCATGAAGCCCATGATCTGCACCAGCTGGTTGGGAAAGCGCAACTTCTCCAAGCCAGTAAGGAGATCGCGCGGTTCGGTGGTGGCGGCGAGGGTGAGGCTGGCGATCACGCCGAGGGTGCCCTTGGCTAGCAGTCCCCAGGCAGCGAGCATGCCCGGCTCGGAGACGGTCAAGCCGAGGACCTCGGTGCGCGGTCCGGTGGCGATGAACGGCATCAGCACGGCGAACACCACGAACGGGACCTCGATCACCATCCGCTTGGCGATGTAGGTCGGCGGAACCCGGGAGAGCGCGATCACGACGAGCAGGGCGGCGAGGTAGCCGGCGAACAGCGGGTACCACTCGCGCGGGGTGGCCACCACCGTCAGCATGAGACCGAGCAGCGCGAGCAGCTTCACGTGCGCTGGGAGCCGGTGGATGGGCGAGTGCCCGTGGTAGTGGAGCTTGTGGCCGTGGCCGGCGCCCATGTCAGGCCTTCCCCGCTCCCGTGGGCTGCCGGTGCTCGGCGGGCTCCTCGGACGAGTCGCCCCTGCGTCGTACGGCGAAGGCGAGTCCCCCTGCGAGCACGAGGACCACGAGGGCACCGACGACACCGGCGAGGCCGCCGGAGACCCGTGCGTCGTCGACCCCGTCGGTCGCGTAGTCGGCCAGCGGGCTGCCTGCCGCGTCGTGCTCCTCCGCGGTGTCGAGGAAACCGGTCTGCTCCGCGACGTACTCGAGACCGTCGGGGTGGCTCGAGGCGTAGTAGCTGACGAAGCCGGCCAGAAACAGCGCCACCACGATGCCGGTGATGACGAAGGTGCGGGTCCTCATGCGGCCGCTCCCTCGGCGGTGCGGATCTCCAGCTCCCGAGACTTCAGCACCCGGCGAGCGCCGTACACCAGGTCCGGGCGTACCGCGATCACGGAGCCGACCACCAGGCCGGTGATCACCGCCTCGCCGATCCCGATCAGCGTGTGCCAGCCCAGCATCGCGGTGAGCAGGGTGTCCAGGGCGATCGGGGCGGTGCCGCCGACGCCGTACAGCCCGACGAACGCGAGCGCGGTGACCGGGACCGAGACGAACGCGGCGACCACGGCGACGGGTGCGACGAGCGCGAGCTTCTTGGGAAGCACCGCCTGGATCGCCCGGAAGACCAGCCAGCCCGCGAGCACACCGACGATCGCCATCAGGCTGATGTTGGTGCCGAGCGCGGTGATCCCACCGTCGGCGAACAGCAGTGCCTGCACGATCAGCACGACGCTGACGCAGAGCACGGCCGTCCACGGCCCGACCAGGATCGCTGCGAGCGCTCCGCCGAGGAGGTGGCCGCTGGTCCCGCCCGCGACCGGGAAGTTCAGCATCTGGGTGCTGAACACGAAGGTGGCGACGAGTCCGGCCATCGGCGCGGTGCGGTCGTCGAGCTCCTTGCGGGCGCCGCGCAGCGCGAGGCCGACTCCGGCAACGGCGACCGCGCCGGTGGCCAGCGACGTCGTCGCGTCGAGGAATCCGTCGGGAACGTGCATGTCTCCTCCGGGGCGGCGTCGCTACGACGTCGGGACGTGGATACGTTGGGGCGGGCCCGGACTTCCCCCGAAGCGTCCGGGCCACATACGCATAGTACGTTATTGCGAATCGTTCGCAATAAGGCCCTGAGGAGATCGGACATGAGTGAGAACCGCCTGTCCCCCGGCGACGCAGCGCCCGACTTCACCCTGTCCTCGGACGACGGTTCATCCGTCTCGCTGTCCGAGCTCCGCGGCCGGAAGGTGATCGTCTACTTCTACCCCGCCGCGATGACGCCCGGCTGCACGAAGCAGGCCTGCGACTTCACCGACTCCCTGGCCTCGTTGCAGGCCGCGGGCTACGAGGTGCTCGGGATCTCCCCGGACAAGCCGGAGAAGCTGGCGAAGTTCCGGGAGCGGGACGCGCTGACGATCACGCTGCTGTCCGACCCGGACAAGTCGGTGATGCAGGCCTACGGCACGTTCGGCGAGAAGAAGATGTACGGCAAGGTCGTGCAGGGCGTGATCCGCTCGACGTTCGTGGTCGACGAGAACGGCAAGGTCGAGGTGGCGCAGTACAACGTGAAGGCCACCGGGCACGTCGCCAAGCTGCAGCGGGACCTCGGCCTCGCCGGCTGAATGGCACGCCGGTCATGGCGTTCACACCTAGACTGTGCGTCGCGCGCCCGTAGCCCAACGGCAGGAGGCACCGCCTTTAGGTGGCGGACAGTGTGAGTTCGAATCTCACCGGGCGCACCGCGAGCCCGCTAGATGACACCAACAGGCTTCTCCTCGAGGCAGAGTGGCATGTCCTCGATCGCGACCGTGACCCGTTGGCGCCTGTTCTTGTTCCGGCCGGCGTGTGTCGGCGTTTGCGAGTGGCAGTTCGGGCAGAGAAACCGGAGGTTCTCCGGCCTGCAGTCCAGATAGTTGCCGTTGATGTGGTCGACGTGCAGGGTCAGCGCCCGCATCATCCAGACACCACTGCTCGCGCACGAGGCACACACATATCTTCGCCCTGCCTTGATCAGTCCCTTCCTCAGCCGCTTGCCGTTCGCTCGAGGTGAGCCGACAGGCATCAGCCTGAGGATCTCTTCCGCGGGTCGCGGATCAGGAAACGTCCGATTCCTTCGCCACCCTTGGCCCGTGAAGTGGCTGGTGTCGATCCCGAATCGTTTGATGCTCCGACTGATGTGCGCGTGCATGCCACCCGACTGGACGACGCCGAGGTGCCGCAGAACCCCAGCGATCGATACCGAGTTCTCGACCGCGTCGCGGAGCAGCTCCTCTGTGTATTTTCGGCCATACAGTGACGGTATGGACGACCACCGACGAAAGCGGTTGGTTAGGGTCGCCGTCATGGATTCTGTGGAAATCGTGCCGTTCGAGAACGGGCACGCCGACGGCATCGCGCAGCTCTCCACCACGGTGCAGTGGCCGTCGCTGACCGACCCCGACGTCGTACGACGGGTGTGCTCGGCACCGGGTTCCACGGCGTACGTCGCGGTCGAGAACGGAACCGTCGTGGGGTGGGCGCAGGCGCTCGGCGACGGTGTGCTCCAGTCGCACCTGTGCTTCCTCGCGGTGCACCCGGATCATCGCCGTCGCGGCATTGCGCGGCTGTTGACCATGGCGACGTTCCAGTCCACACAGACGCTGCGGATGGACCTGATCACCGACTCGGCCGAGGAGTTCTACGAGTCGTTCGAGCACAAGCAGATGAAGGGATACCGGATCTATCCCGGTGCCTGAAACCGGCGGCACCGCAGGCCCTCAAACCCGTCGCATTCTGTCGGTGGCACGTGGTTGGCTGCTGTCATGGCCACCGAGATTGACTACCTGACCCATCTGCGCACCGAGTCCGCCCGGTTCGCCGAGGTTCTACGGGACGCGCCGGCGGACGCGCAGGTCCCGACCTGTCCCGACTGGACGACCGACGACCTGTTGTGGCACCTCGCCGAGGTGCAGTGGTTCTGGGGCACGATCGTCCGCGACGCGGTGACCGACCCCTCGACGCTGGACCACCCAGAGCGTCCCTCCGACCGAGCCGGGCTGCTCGAGTTCTTCGAGGCCGCCAGCACCACGTTGCAGAAGACGCTGGCCGAGACCGGGCCGCAGGAGGCCCGCTGGACCTGGTCCGAGGAGCAGACCGCCGGGTTCACCCGGCGTCGGCAGGCACACGAGGCGCTGATCCACCGGCTGGACGCCGAGCTGACCGCCGACGTCGAACGCACCGCGATGGACCCGGCGCTGGCTGCGGACGGCGTCGACGAGGCGCTGCGCATCATGTTCGGCGGTGTCCCGGAGTGGGGCCGGACCGTGCCCGAGGCGGGCAGCACCCTCCGGATCCGGAGCAGCGACACCGGCCGGCCCTGGCTGGTGACGCTGGGCAGGTTCACCGGCACGGACCCGGAAGGCACGGTGCGCGACGAACCGGACATCGTGGTCGCCGACACGGACCCGGGCGACCAGGCGGCGGCGACGGTGACCGGCACGGCGGCGGACCTCGACTGCTGGCTGTGGGGACGGCCGACCGTCGGCACGGTGGAGAGGTCCGGTGACAACCAGGTCCAGACCCGGTTCCAGGCGATCCTCGACCAGGGAGTCGACTGACCGTCCGGACCAGGCCACCGGGCAGGTCACGGCATAAATCCGTGGACACGCGACTTCACCCCTTGATAGGCACCTCATATCCCTGAGTGCGAGCCCTGTGTCCGGGGTCGGGACAGCACACAAGGAGGGAACCAGTTGTGAACCAGGTACGGATGTCCGGCGCGGCCGTGGAGGCCATCGATCTCGTCAAGCGCTTCGGCGACAACACCGCTGTGGACGGCGTGAGCTTCGTGGTGCCGGAGGGGACGGTGCTCGGACTGCTTGGCCCGAACGGCGCCGGCAAGACGACGACGGTGCGGATGCTCACCACGTTGAGCGTGCCCACCAGCGGCACCGGCCGGGTCGCCGGGCACGACATCATCCAGGAACCCGACGCGGTCCGACGCAGCATGGGCCTCACCGGCCAGGCCGCGACGGTCGACGAGCTGCTCACCGGGCGGGAGAACCTGCGTCTGATCGGCAGGCTGTCCGGCCTGTCCCGCGGCTACATCCGCGAGACCAGCGAGAGCCTGCTGGAGCGGTTCGACCTCACCGCCGCCGCCGACCGGATGGCGAAGACGTACTCCGGCGGCATGCGGCGCCGGCTCGACCTGGCAGTCAGCCTGATCGCCGCGCCACCCGTGCTGTTCCTCGACGAGCCGACCACCGGTCTGGACCCGCGCAGCCGCACCGAGCTGTGGGAGGTCCTGCGCGGCCTGGTCCGTGACGGCACCACGCTGCTGCTCACCACCCAGTACCTCGAGGAGGCCGACCACCTCGCCGACGACATCGTGGTGATCGACAAGGGCAGGGTGATCGCGGCCGGCACACCGACCCATCTCAAGGACCAGGCGGGCGCCGCCAGCGTCGTGCTCACGCTCACGCACGCCGCCGACCTCGGCCGGGCCGTGGAGCTGATCCGCAGCTGCTCCCCCGAGCTGCACGTCGAGGAGGCGAGCCGCCGGATCACCGCCCAGGCCGACGGACTGGCGGACATGACCAGGATCGGCAACCTCGTCGAGAGCAGCGGGATCCCCGTCGACGACCTCGGCCTGAAGCGGCCCAGCCTCGACGACGTGTTCCTGCACCTGACCGGGCACCGTGCCGAGTCGACGGACGACGCGACCGATACGGCCGAGCCGGAGACCGCGGGAGTGTCGGCATGACGACGCTGCAGACCACGCGCCCGGTGATCGCGCCACCGTCGCTGCCGCGAGCCACCGTCACGGTGGTGTGGCGCAACCTGATCCACATCAGGCGGATGCCGGAGATGCTCCTCGACGTCACCGTGCAGTCGGTGATGTTCGTGCTGCTCTTCGCCTACGTCTTCGGTGGTTCCATCGAGGTGCCCGGCACGAACTACAAGGAGTTCCTGCTGCCCGGGATCATGGTGCAGACGATGGTGTTCTCCTCCGCGATCGTCGCGATGGGGCTCACGAACGACCTGCAGAAGGGGATCGTCGACCGGCTCAAGTCGCTTCCGATCTCACGGGCCTCGGTGCTCACCGGGCGCAGCATCTCCAGCCTGATCCACTCCAGCATCGGCGTCGCGGTGATGGGCGCGACCGGCCTGCTGATCGGGTGGCGGATCCGGAACGGGTTCGTCGACGGCGTCCTCGCGTTCCTGCTGCTCCTGCTGTTCGGGTTCGCGATGATCTGGCTCGGGATCTGGGTCGGCTCGCTGATGCGCACCGTCGAGGCCGTGCAGGGGTTCATGTTCACGGTGATGTTCCCGCTGACGTTCGTCGCGAACACCTTCGCGCCGACCGAGAAGATGCCGTCGTGGCTGCGCTTCATCGCGGAGTGGAACCCGGTGTCCGCGCTGACCCAGGCCTGCCGGGAGCTGTGGGGCAACGGTCTGCCCGCACCCGCCGACGCGGCCTGGCCACTGCAGCACCCGGTGCTGGTCGCGGTCACCTGGTCGATCGTGCTGACCGCCGTGTTCGCCCCGCTCGCGCTCTCGGCGTTCCGCCGCCGGTCCCGGGACTAGACGAGGCCGGTCCGCGGCTACAGTCCCGCGAGTACGTCGGCCACGGTCGGTGCGATCTCGCGCAGCGCCATGCCCCTGTGCGAGACCGCGTCCTTCTCGTCGGCCGGCAGCTCCGCGGAGGTCTGGTCGTGACCGTCGGCGACGAACAGGACGTCGTAGCCGAACCCGCCGCTGCCGCGCATCTCCCGGATGATCCGTCCGGGCATGATCCCGTGCACGACGTGCTCGGCGACACCGGCCGCGCCCACCGGGTAGGCGAACGCGACCGCGCACCGGAACTGGGCCCCGCGGCGCTCGTCGGGCACGTCGGCGAGCTGTTCGAGGAGCAGCTCGTTGTTGGCCTTGTCGTCCTTCGCGGTTCCCGCCCAGCGCGCGGACAGCACGCCGGGCATCCCGTTGAGCGCGTCCACGCACAGGCCGCTGTCGTCGGCCAGCGACGGCAGTCCTGTCGCGAGCACGGCAGCGTGCGCCTTGATCAACGCGTTGCCCTCGAAGGTCGGCTCGGTCTCGGCCGGCTCGTCGTACGCCGTCACGTCGTCGAGGCCGAGCACCTCCACGTCGGGCACGAAGCCGCGCAGAATTCTTCGCATCTCGACGAGCTTCTTCTCGTTGCGCGAGGCCAGGAACACCCGCGTCATCGGCCGAGCGCCTCCTGCTGGATCGCGGTCAGGTCGGCGCAGCCCTTCTCCGCGAGGCCGAGCAGGCTGTCGAGCAGGGACCGGTCGAACGGCTGCTGCTCGGCGGTGCCCTGCACCTCGATGAACCTGCCGTCGCCGGTCATCACCACGTTCATGTCCGTGTCGGCGCGCACGTCCTCCTCGTAGGGCAGGTCGAGCCGCGGCTCGCCGTCGATGATCCCGACGGACACCGCGGCCACCGAACCGATCAGCGGGTCGCCCTTGAGCGCCTTCTGCTCCCCGAGGTGGGCACAGGCGTCCGCGAGTGCGACGTACGCACCGGTGATCGCCGCGGTCCGGGTGCCGCCGTCGGCCTGCAGCACGTCGCAGTCGAGGACGATGGTGTTCTCGCCGAGCGCCTTGTAGTCGATGACCGCGCGCAGCGACCGGCCGATCAGCCGGGAGATCTCGTGGGTACGCCCACCGATCCGTCCCTTGACCGACTCGCGGTCGGAACGGGTGTGCGTCGAGGACGGCAGCATCGCGTACTCCGCGGTGACCCAGCCCAGGCCGGAGTCCTTCCGCCAGCGGGGTACGCCGACCGTGGCGGATGCCGCGCAGAGGACCCGGGTCCTCCCGAACTCCACCAGCACCGAGCCGGCGGCGTGGTCCAGCCAGTTGCGGGTGATCCGGATCTCGCGGAGCTCGTCGTCCTGGCGGCCGTCGGCGCGGGCGGGTGCGTCAGTCATGTGCCCGACCCTAGGGCAGCCCGCTACTTGACCTCGGCCCGCATCACCCGGAACCAGCCTGCG
>JAICRS010000228.1 GCA_025966335.1 Nocardioidaceae bacterium | reverse complement strand
GCGCCCAGGGCGAGCAGCACCTTCGGCACCGACGCCTGGCTCAACCGGGCGTACGGCCGCGGCTTCGCGATGGTCGCCGGGGTCGGTGTGGGAGCGGGCGGAGCCAGGGGTACGCCGGCCGGTCCGATCGTGCGCAGGGTGCGGAGCAGACCATCGGCCTGCGCCAGGGTGCTGAACAGTCGTGCGGCGACCGGGCCGGACAGCGACAGGTCGCAGGACGGGCAGGACGGAGCTCCGTGCTGGATCGGGCCGCGGCAGTCGGGGCACAGCTCGGGATCGGCGTAGCGGGTCATGGGTCCATCAAGCCACCATTGGCCCTCGCTTGGTCAGCGATTGAGGGCTCAGCTCGAGTGAGTACTTTCACCTATCCGCGGGCGACGGGCAGATCGGCGAAACCGCCTCAGACCGGGGCGAACCGGCGTACCGTCGAAAGTGCGGAGAGTTTCCGCGTCACCGCGGAAGGCTCGCGGTATCCGAGGGGGATGTCATGTTCGTTGTTCTGCTGCTGGGTGTCCTGATCCTGACCGTGGTCGCCGGGTGGCTGGCCCACCGTCGGCACGAGGCGAGCGCCTGGGACCGGGAGCTCGAGGTCGCGTTCGGCTCCGGCGACCGCATCGAGATCAGCCACCGGGCCCTCTGACCGGGTGTGTCGCTGTTGCACGGACGGTGCCAGTGGTCACCGTGCAGCGCATGTCGTACCGAGTGACCTGACCGATGATCCAGTGGGACCTGCTGGAGCCGGTGCGGCAACGCGGTCCGCATGCTCAGTTCAGCCAGGCGGTGTAGAAGATGCCCAGCCCGGTCACGACAAAGATGCCGGCGATCACCCAGAAGCGGATCACGACGTTGACCTCGTCCCAGCCCAAGTGTTCGAAGTGATGGTGGACGGGGGCTATCCGGAAAATCCGGCGCCCGACGCCAGTGACTCGCTTTGTCAGTTTGAAGTACCCCACCTGTAGCAACACGGACGCCGTCTCGAGGACGAACACCCCCGCGATCACGGCCATGAGCAGTTCGGTGCGGGACATGATCGCCAAGCCCGCAAGCGCTCCCCCGATGGCCAGCGAACCGACGTCCCCCATGATGATCCGGGCGGGCTTGGCATTCCACCACAAGAAGCCAACGCACGCTCCGGTGATGGCCGCAGCGAAGACGGCGAGGTCCAGCGGATCGCGCACCTGGTAACACTGCGCCGCCACCAGGGTGGGCCGCGAGGAACCACACTGCTGGTTGTTCTGCCAGATGTTGATCAGCGTGTAGGCCCCGAACACCATGGCTGAGGTGCCGGTGAGCAGGCCGTCGGCACCGTCGGTGAGGTTGGCGCCGTTCGAGGTTGCGGTGACGATGAACCAGATCACCAGCAAGACCACAACCAACGGCAGCTTGATTCCCCAGTCCTGCGTCGTGGAGATGTGCTGAGAGGCCGGCCTGACACCCTGGTCGTCGGCGAAAAAGCGGGTCGCAAGGATCCCGAAGCCCAACGCGACCACGGTCTGACCGGCCATCTTGGCGCTGCTGCGCAGGCCCTGGTTGTGTTGTCTGTAGACCTTGATGAAGTCATCGAGGAAGCCCACCAGGCCACAACCTGCGAACAGCAGGAGCAGCAGCCACGCGCTGGCGCTTGGCAGATTCCCGGTCAGAATCGTCGCCATCAGGTACGCCGCCGTCGAGCCGAGCACGATGACGACTCCGCCCAGAGTCGGTGTGCCTCGCTTGACGTGGTGCGTCGTGGGACCGTCGTCCCGGATCGGTTGGCCAAAGCCGCGCCGTGTGAGCCAACCTATGGCCAGGCGGGTCCCGAGCAACGTACAGACCAGGGCCAGGGCGCCGCTCAGCACGATGGCCCGCATGCAGTACCCCTTTCGGCCCCTCGAGTGGCGAGCCCTTCGAGCGCCAAGGGGGCGACCGCAAGCCATTGTGAGACACGGGATCCGAACCGGCGATGATCGACACACCAGTGAGTCTCGAATAGGGACACACCCAGTGAGGGCACAAAGAAGCCGCAGGCCAGACCGGATGGTCTGACCTGCGGCGGTGCTTGTGGGCAGGGGCGGGGTCGAACCGCCGACCTTCCACTTTTCAGGCGGACGCTCGTACCAACTGAGCTACCTGCCCAAGCGGGGGCAACTTTACAACAGTCGGTGGGCCAACAAACAATCGGCGCCGGGCCCCGGGGGGCTCAGGCCTCCAGCACGACCTCGTCGCGCTCGAGCCGCGGCAGCCGGTCGAACCAGGCGTTCTCGGCGGGCTTGCCGAGGTTGACCACGACCAGCGACCGGAGGTTCGTGCCCGCGAAGAAGTCGCGGTCGATGCCCTCGGCGTCGAACCCGTTCATCGGGCCGGCGGCCAGACCGGCGGCGCGTACGCCGAGGAAGAAGTACCCGGCCTGCAGGGTCGCGTTGAACTTCGCCGTCTGCTCCCGGGCCGCGTCGTCGCCGAACAGGTCCCGGGCGCCGGGGAAGTGCGGGAACGTGCGCGGGAGGTGGTCGTGAAAGCCGGTGTCCGCGGCGAGGATCGCGACCAGCGGGGCGTTGGCGGTCTTGTCACGGTTGCCGTCGGCCATGTGCTTGAGCAGGCGCTCGCGAGGGTCGCCTTGGCGGACCAGCACGATCCGCAGGGGCTGGGTGTTCATCGCCGTCGGCGCGTACTTCGTCAGGTCGTAGATCGCCGCGATCTGCTCGTCGGTCACCGGCTCGTCGGTGAACGCGTTGGCGGTGCGGGCCTCGCGGAACAGGAGGTTCTGGGCTTCGGGGGAGAGTTCGAGTATGTCGCTCATGCCCCGTTCCAACGACGGTTGACGGTTCAATCATCCCGTTGGCGGTTGTGTGCTGAGTCACCCCGCTCGTCGTGCGGCGATCGCCCGGTCCGACGTACGACGATCGCCCGGTTCGACGTACGCACGAAAAGCGAATCGCCCCGGAGCTGCTGCTCCAGGGCGACTCTCCTGCGACCCCGACGGGACTCGAACCCGCGGCCTCCGCCGTGACAGGGCGGCGCGCTAACCAACTGCGCTACGGGGCCTTGCTGTGTACTTCTCAAGCGGAGGAATGCTAACCCATCAACCGCTCTGTGTCCGAATCGAGCCCGGACCCTGCACCCCCAACGGGATTCGAACCCGTGCTACCGCCGTGAAAGGGCGACGTCCTAGGCCACTAGACGATGGGGGCTGGTCACCCGGATGGCCATCGGGCGGAGCCTTCTGCCGTCAGGGACCGGTACAGCATAGGCCACTGCACCATGCGGACAAAATCAACGCAAACGCGCACCGCCGACGGCGGCTCACCTGCCCTCACGCAGAATGGGAGCGTGATCGAGATGAGCCGGGAGCGCTTCGAGGAGCTGGTGAGCGACGCGCTGGACACCGTGCCGCCGGAGCTCGCGGCGCTGGTCGACAACGTGGTGGTGCTCGTCGAGGACGATGCCCCCTCGGACGACCCGGACCTGCTCGGGCTCTACGACGGGATCGCGCTGACCGAGCGAGACAGCAGCTACTCGGTGGTGATGCCGGACCGGATCACGGTGTTCCGGAACCCGACGCTGCGGATGTGCGAGAGCGACGAGGAAGTCGTCGAGGAGGTGCGGATCACCGTCGTGCATGAGATCGCGCACCACTTCGGGATCGACGACGACCGGCTGCACGAGCTCGGCTACGCCTGAGCCCCGCCCAGCCAGAACCCGAGCGCGCACAACATCAGCGCGGGTACGACGGTCAGCAGCACGTTCCAGGTGCCGGCCAGAAGACCCCGGTCGTGGGTCTGGACCGCGAACGCGGAGTAGGTCGTGAGTGCGCCGCAGAATCCCGTGCCGAGCAGGGCCATCGCGTTCCCGGTCAGCGCCAGGCCGCTGAAAAGTCCAAGCAGGAACGACCCGACCACGTTGACCGTGATCGTGCCCCACGGCAGCCGGCCGCCGTCGAGCAGATGCGCGGTCACGTAACGCAGGGGCGCCCCGAGCGCAGCTCCCAGGGCGACGTACACGAGCGTCACAGGTCACCCTCCTCGTTCTCGAACTCGGCCCGCTCTGCGGTGCTGCTGAACCGGTCGGCGACGGCGACCGCGACCAGGGAGGCGGCGAGCGTGCCGACGACGTAGACCGTCGCGAGCGCCGGGGAGCCGTCCGCGACCAGCGCGCGGGCCTGCTCGGAGTAGGCCGACATCGTGGTGAACCCGCCGAGCACGCCGGTGCCGAGCAGCGGGGGCAGCAGCGCGCGGCGCCGCACGAATGCCAGGGCCGGCAGCAGGGCGAGCAGGAAGCATCCGGCCACGTTGATGCCGAAGGTTGTCCACGGGAACTCGCCGGTGGGATCCGTGAACGCGGTCGAGAGACGGTGCCGGGCGCAGGCGCCGACGGCTCCGCCGACTGCCACCAGGCCGACGATGGTCAGGTGCAGCGGGTGGCGCGCGGTCACCTCGCCGGCAGGTCGGGCTGACCCGTCTGCGCGGACTGCTGGGGTTGCTCGGGATGCTCCGTCTGCTCGACGTCGAGCGAACCCGGCCACGGCTGCGGCTCCTCGCCGGCGCCCTGGCGGACGAACTCACCGAGGTACCAGCGCTGCAGGTCCAGCTGTTGCGGCGAGGCGGCCAACGCCAACAGTCGCTGCTCGCGGCAGAACCGGTCGGCCTTCTCCAGCATCTCCAGCAGCCGGCCCATGGACTCGGGTGTCGAGCGCGGGACCGGGTACTCGAGGTCCACCTGGTCCTCGTCGCGATCGATCGCCTCGTCGAGCCGGTTCACCCCTTGTGCCTGCCGACGCTCGGCCTCGACCTGGAGGAACAGCTCGGACAGCTCACGGGCCACGGGGTAGTC
>JAICRS010000299.1 GCA_025966335.1 Nocardioidaceae bacterium | reverse complement strand
TGGACACCACCGGCCTGCGGCGGGCAGAGCTCGCCTCCCTGCGGCGGGACCGGATCGGCATCGTGTTCCAGCAGGCGAACCTGTTGCCATCGCTGACCGTGCTCGAGCAGCTGCTGGTGATGACGCACCTGCGCGGCGACTCCGTGACCGGTTCGCGGGAGGCGGCGATGGAGCTGCTCGACTCCGTGGGGCTGGCCGACCTCTCCGGGCGCAGGCCGCACCAGCTCTCCGGCGGCCAGCGGCAACGGGTCAACATCGCCCGGGCGCTGGTGAACCAGCCGAGTGTGCTGCTGGTCGACGAACCGACGAGTGCGCTCGACCAGGAACGGGGTGCGGAGATCGTCGACCTGCTGTCCACGGTCACAAGGTCGCACGGGGCGGCGGCGGTGCTCGTCACCCACGACACCGCTCATCTCTCGGTGGCCGACGACGTGGTGTGGTGCCAGGACGGCCGGCTGCTCGAGGCGGGGGCCGCCATACGCGACGGCTCGGCCCGCCAAAGGTGACGGCTCGGCCCGCCAAAGGTGACGGCTCGGCGGGGAAGTAGGTTCGGGGAGGCGGTGTTCCGGAGCAGGTTCCAGAGCAGGTGTCCCGGAGTGAGCGAGTGAGGGGTTTCGGCGGATGCGCGTCCAGGGGCGGCACGGGCCGGCACGGGAGCCGGCGGTGCGGGCGGTGCGTGCCCGCAACGCGGTGGCGACCGTCTTCGGCCTCAACGGGTTCGCGTTCGCCAGCTGGGTGGCCCGGATCCCGGAGTCGCGTACCAACCTGGACCTGAGCCCGGGACAGCTCGGCACCCTGCTCCTGGCGCTGTCGGTCGGCTCGGTCGTCTCGTTGCCGTCGGCCGGGTTCTGGGTGCACCGGTTCGGGGCCGCGAAGGTGGTCGCGGCCGCCGCGGTGATCGACGCGGTCGGCCTCGCGCTGACCGGGTTCGGGGCCGGCGCCCTGGAGCAGGTGTGGGTGACCGCGGTCGGGCTGCTGCTGCTCGGCTTCGGCTCGGGCACGTGGGACGTCGCGATGAACATCGAGGGCGCCGCGGTGGAGCGCGAGCTGGGCCGCAACATCATGCCGCGCTTCCATGCGGCGTTCAGCCTGGGCACTGTGGCCGGTGCGGCGGTCGGTGCGCTCGCCGCGGGGCTCGACCTGCCGATCGCCGGGCATCTGGCGGCCGCGGCTCTGCTCGTCGGGCTGATCCCGGCGCTCGCCGTACCGGCGTTCCTGGCCGCCGGCATCGAGGACCAGCCGGCCGAGAAGCCACGCAACCCGTTCCGCGCGTGGACCGAGCCGCGCACGCTCACGATCGGACTGATGGTGCTCGCGATGGCGCTGACCGAGGGCGTCGCCAACGACTGGCTCGCGGTCGCCCTGGTCGACGGGTACGACGTGCCGGCCTGGGTCGGCGCGAGCGGCTTCGCGCTGTTCGTCACCGCGATGACCATCGGCCGGGTCGGCGGCACCGTGGTCCTGGACCGGTTCGGCCGGGTCCCGGTGCTGTGGGGCACGATGGCGCTCGCCGGTGCCGGCGTGCTGGTGGTCGTGTTCGGGCAGGCGCTCCCGGTGGTCGCGGTCGGCATCGTGATGTGGGGGATCGGCGCCTCGCTCGGCTTCCCGGTGGGGATGAGCGCCGCCGCCGACGATCCCGACCATGCCGCGGCCCGGGTCAGCGTGGTGTCCACCATCGGCTACACCGCGTTCCTGGCCGGCCCACCGGCGCTCGGCTACCTCGGCGACCACGTCGGCGTACTCCAGGCGCTGCTGCTGGTCGCGGCGCTGCTGGTGCCCTCGGCGCTGGCGGTCCCGGCGGCCCGGCCGCAGCGGCGGGAGTGACCCGGTCCTCCGACGTTGCGGTCGGAGGTAGGTTAGGCTTGCCTCACTTGTTCTGCAGTCCATGCGCCGCCGTGCGTTGCCAAAGGAGAGTCCCGTGCGTCGACCTTCCCTCATCGCGGCAGTCGCCGTCCTGGCCACCACAATCTCCGGCTGCGGCTTCCTCGGGATCGGTGAGGAGCCGGCAGACCTGCAGATCTACTCCGCACGGCACTATGACCTCGAGGGCGCGTTCGGCCAGTTCGAGGAGGAGACCGGCATCTCGGTGGAGTTCATCTACGGCGACGACGCCGAGCTGCTCGAACGCCTCAAGGCCGAGGGGGACGAGACACCCGCCGACGTGTTCATGACCGTCGACGCCGGCAACCTCTGGAACGCCGCCGACCAGGGCGAGCTGGCCGCGATCGAGTCCCCGGAGCTGGAGCAGGCGGTCCCCGAGGACCTCCGTGACGTCGAGGGCCGCTGGTTCGGCCTGGCGATGCGAGCCCGCACGGTGACCTACAACCCCGACAACGTCGACCCCGCGGAGTTCGACACCGAGGAGACGTACGCCGGGCTCGCTGACCCGAAGTGGCAGGGCCGGCTGTGCATGCGGGACGCCACCGCGTCGTACACCCAGTCGCTGGTGGCCAGCCTGATCGACCTGCACGGGCGCGAGAAGGCGCTCGAGATCGTGCAGGGCTGGGTCGACAACGACGTCGAGATCATGAGCAACGACATCCTGCTGCTCGAGGCGATCGACGCCGGCGCCTGCGACGTGGGGATCAACAACCACTACTACCTCGCCCGCGAGCTCGAGGAGAAGCCGGACCTGAACGTCGACCTGTTCTGGGCCAGCCAGGCCGGCGCCGGCACCCATGTCAACATCTCCGGTGCCGGGGTGGTCGCCTCCTCGGACGCGCCGGACAAGGCGCAGCGGCTCATCGAGTGGCTGGCCGGCCCCGGCCAGAACGCGTTCGTCGACGGGAACCACGAGTACCCGGTCAACCCCGACGTGGAGCCGGAGCCGATGATCGCCGAGTTCGGCGAGTTCGAGCGGATGCCGCTGAACGCCGAGGCGTACGGCGACCTGAACGCCGAGGCCCTCGACGTGTTGGCCGAAGCCGGCTACCAGTGAGCCGACCCGCGGTCCTGGAACCCGGGACACGCCGGCCCGTGCGACCACGCCGGGCGACCATCTCCGGTCGTCCGACGTGGTCGTTGCTGATTGTGCTGATCGCCGCGCTGGTCGCGACTCCGGTGCTCGCCGTCGTCGTCGACGGCCTGAGCGAGGTCTCGACTCCCGAGCTGCCGCGCGGGCTCG
>JAICRS010000235.1 GCA_025966335.1 Nocardioidaceae bacterium | reverse complement strand
CACCGACCTGGACGGCAAGAAGATCGGCGTCTGCAGCGGGTGCACGTACGAGCAGTTCCTCAACAAGGAGCTCGACATCGACGGCTACGAGTTCGACTTCGTCGTCGACGACGCCGAGGTCTCCGGCTACGACACCGACACCACCGCGCTCCAGGACCTCGCGAACGGCCGACTCGACGCGGTGATCACCGCGGCGACCATCGCGCAGGGCTACATCGACGCCGGCAACCCGGTCAAGATCGTCGGCGACCCGATCTTCTACGAGCCGCTCTCGGTGGGCTTCGACAAGAGCTCGGACCCTTCGTCGGAGTCGCTGTACGAGGCCGTGGACGCGATCGTCGGGGAGATGCACGAGGACGGCACGCTGTCCGCGCTCGCCGAGGAGTGGTACGGCCTGGACACGACCACCCAGGAATGATCGGGCGGGAGTGACGACTTCGTGAGGGACGCCTGGGAGCGCGTCCAGCTCGCCTCCGCGCGCGTGCCCTTCCGGATCAAGACCGGCGCCGTGTGGCTGCTCCTGTTCGGCGTGCTCGCCTTCCTGGGCAACGCGGCCGGCTTCGACGTCCAGTGGATCCGCGACAACTTCCGCTACATCCTCGGCGGCCTGCGCTACACGATGGTGATCGCCGTCGCCGGCATCGTGCTGGCCATCGTGATGGCGCTCCTCGGGGCGCTCGCCCGGATCTCCCGTAACCCGGTGGCCTACGGCGTGGCCGGCTTCTACGTGTCGTTCTTCCGCGGGACACCGCTCATCGTGCAGATGTTCCTGCTCTACCTGGCCCTGCCGCCGGTCGGCCGCAACCTCGCCGCCGAGTACACCTGGCTGCCCGAAGGGTTCGACCAGGCCCTGGTCCTCGACGCCGCGACCGCGGGCATCATCGCGCTGGGCCTCAACTACGGCGCCTACATGACCGAGATCTTCCGCGCGGGCATCCAGTCGGTCGCCGGCGGGCAGGGCGAGGCCGCGGACGCCCTCGGCATGACCTACGGCCAGAAGATGCGCAAGGTGGTGCTGCCGCAGGCGTTCCGGGTGATCATCCCGCCGACCGGCAACGAGTTCATCGCGATGATGAAGGACACCGCCCTGGTCTCGTTCCTCGGCGTGACCGCCGCCAGCGCCGAGGTGTTCCGCCGCTCGCAGCTGGTCGGCAAGGCCGACTTCAAGAACCTCGAGGCGTACGTCGCCGCGGCGCTCGTCTACTGGGGGCTCACCGTGCTCTTCACCTTCTTCCAGGCCCGGCTGGAGCGGCGGATCGGCCGGGGCTACGACCGGGCGCACGTGGCCCGCGCCATGCAGGCCCAGGAGCCGCACTGATGACCGCCACCCACGAGTCCGACGACGTGGTCGTCCGCATCGACGGGCTGCACAAGAGCTTCGGCCACCTCGAGGTGGTGCGCGGCGTGGACCTCGAGGTGCACCGCGGCGAGGTGGTGGTGATCTTCGGTCGCTCCGGCTCGGGGAAGTCGACGGTCCTGCGCTGCGTGAACTTCATCGAGGACCCGACCCAGGGCTCGATCGAGGTCTCCGGGATCCGCCTCGAGGGCGGCCACCGCACCCGCCGCAAGCGCGACCAGGTCAGGCAGCTGCGGCTGCACGTGGGCATGGTCTTCCAGCAGTTCAACCTGTTCCCCAACATGACCGTGCTCGACAACGTCACCTGCGCCGCCCGGTGCGCCAAGCGGGGCACCGACGCCGAGATCACCCAGCGCGCCAAGGACCTGTTGGAACGGGTGGGCCTCGCCGACAAGTCGGGCGAGCACCCGCTCCGGCTCTCCGGCGGCCAGCAGCAGCGCGTCGCCATCGCCCGCGCCCTCTGCATGGAGCCCGACGTGATGCTCTTCGACGAGCCGACCTCGGCCCTCGATCCCGAGCTCACCGGTGAGGTGTTGTCGGTGATGAAGACGCTGTCCACCGAGCTGCACATGACGATGTTGGTCGTGACCCACGAGATGGGCTTCGCCCGCGAGGTGGCCGACCGGATGGCCTTCTTCCACGAGGGCCGCATCCTGGAACAGGGACCGCCCGCGCAGCTGATCGGCTCGCCCGAGCATCCCGAGACCCGCGCCTTCCTCGACGCGGTGCTGTGAGCGCACCCACGGGCCGCACCCGGCGCCGGGTCGAGGTCCGTCGCGAGGAGATCCTGCTGGCCGCCATCGCCGAGGTCGAGCGGGTCGGGCTCGCCGCCGTGCGCGTCTCGGACGTGGCGGCCGCGCTGGGGATCAGCACCGGCCTGGTCTTCTACCACTTCCGCACCAAGGACGAGCTCGTCGCGGAGGCGTTCACGTACGCCGTCGAGCGCGACCTCGCCGCCATGGACCGGGCGGCCGCGAGGCGCGGCAGCGTCGTCGAACGGCTGCGAGCCGTGCTGCGGAGCTACGGCCCGACGGGCAGCGCGACGGGCTGGCGGCTGTGGATCGACGGCTGGGCACTGGCCCAGCACGAGCCCGTGATCGCCGCGCACTTCCGACAGCTGGAGGCCCACAGCCGCAGCACCCTCCGCGCCCTCGTCGACGAAGGTCTCGCCGACGGGACCGTGGTCTGCGCCGACCCCGACGCCAGCGTCTCGCGGCTGCTGGCCCTGCTCGACGGCTTGTCGGTGGCCGCGGAGGTCTTCGGGTCGGTCAGCCGGGCCCAGCTGCGCCGCTGGCTCGACGGCGCCATCACCGCCGAGCTGGGCCACCGAGCACCCGACGCATATTGATTGACGAGTCAGTTGTGGTCCACCATTGAACAGTGAGTCAAACATGCGGCAGGATCGGGCCACCATGATCCGTACGACGCCGTTCCACGAGCGCCTGACCGAGCTCAACGACCAGCACCTGTTCACCCACTGGTCGGGCTACCTGTCCGCGCTGCGCTTCTCCCACGCCCCGAAGCACGAGTACTTCGCGGTGCGCAACGCGGTGGGGGTCTTCGACACCTCACCGCTCTTCAAGTACCGGATCACCGGGCCGGACGCCGTCGACTTCCTGTCGGCGGTGGTGGTGCGCGACCTGAGCGTCATGCGGCCCGGCCGCGCGGCGTACACGTTGTGGTGCGACGACCGCGGCTTCGTGATGGAGGACGGGGTCGTCTTCCGGCAGAGCGACAACGAGCTGCTGATGACGGCCGCGCGGCCGATGCTGAGCTGGCTGACCTCGCACCTGCACCGTGGTCGGGTCGCGATCGAGGACGTCAGCGACGAGTACGCCATGCTCGCCGTGCAGGGACCGCGGTCGCGCGACGTGCTGGCCGGCCTGGTGCCCGAGGTGACCGACCTGCCGTACTTCGGGCTCGCCGAGGCCAAGCTGGCGAAGGTCCCGGTCATGGTGTCCCGTACTGGCTACACCGGCGACCTCGGCTTCGAGCTGACCGTGCCCGCCGACGAGGCGGTGGCCGTCCTGGATGCCGTCCTCGAGGCGGGCCGGCCGCACGGCCTGCGCCCGTTCGGCGAGGAGGCGCTGATGACGCTGCGCATCGAGGCCGGGCTGCCGCTGACCGGGGTCGAGTGGCACGACAGCCGCACCGCCTGGACCGACCACGACCGGGTCACGCCCAAGGAGCTCGGCCAGGGCTGGATGCTCAAGGGGGTCCGCGACCGCAGCCGTCGCTTCGTCGGCAGCGAGGCGATCCGCCGCGAGCTGCTCGACGAGACCTCGCGCTGGGCCACGACCGGGGTCGTCGTCGACTGGGCCGACTGGGACCGGTTGCACCGCGACGCCGGCGAGCTTCCCACCAAGGACGAGCAGGCGCTCGGCTGGGAGCAGTGGCTGCGCGCGGACCCGGACGGCTCGGGCGAGCAGGTCGGCTACGTCACCAGCTTCTGCTACTCCCCGGTGCTCCAGCGCCACATCGGGATCGCGCGAGTACGTCCCGGTCTCGCCGCACCCGGCACGGTGCTGCACATGGAGACCACGCTGCACCACAGCACGCACATGGTCGCGGTGGGCACCGCACCGCTGCCCTTCTTCGACCCAGCACGGAAGACGGCCAGATGACCGAGACCAGTCCCACACCCGGCCGCACCGGCACGTCGTACGACGCCATCGTGGTCGGCGGCGGCCACAACGGCCTGACCAACGCCGCGTACCTGGCCAAGTCCGGGCTGCGGACGCTCGTGCTCGAGCAGCGGCCGTTCGTCGGCGGCGCAGCCATCACCGAGGAGCTGCGCCCCGGCTTCTCGTTCACCACCTTCTCGTACGCCCTGAGCCTGCTGCGGCCCGAGATCGTGCACGAGCTGAACCTGGTCGAGCACGGGTTCCTGCCGCTGATGATGCCGGGTGACTTCCACCCGACCGGCGACGGCGGCTACCTGCTCTTCGGCGACGACGAAGAGCAGAACGTGCAGATGATCCGCCAGCACTCGCGGCACGACGCCGACGCCTACACGCGGTACAGCTTCGACCTCGACCGCGTCATCCAGACGGTGCGGCCGCTGTTCGACAACCCGCCGCCCGACATCTTCGGCAACGACCCGGAGGACCAGGCCGACGTCGCGTGGATGCTCAAGCACCTCGGCAGCGTGGACCGGAAGACGATCCACGACACCGTACGGATGCTGACCGGCAGCGCGGCCGACCTGCTCGACGACTACTTCGAGTACGAGCCCCTCAAGGGCTACCTGGCGTCGTCCT
>JAICRS010000353.1 GCA_025966335.1 Nocardioidaceae bacterium | reverse complement strand
CGGTCTCGATCACCCGCAGCCGGGGCAGTCCGAGGCCCTTGGCCACGACATCGACGAACGGCGTCGATCCCTCATCGGTGATCTCCATGCCCAGGGCCTTGTCACTGGGGCGCAGGGAGAAGGTGTGCACAGCGTTCATGATCTTGGGGTAGAGCGTGACGATGTCGCGGTCGGCGAAGGTGAAGACCGTGTCGAGATGCATCGCGGAGCGGAGTCTGGGCATCCCGGCGACGATGACCTGCTGGGCCGCGCCGTTCTTGAACAGGGAGGCGGCAACCTGGGTGACGGCCTGGCGGGAGGTGCGTTCGCTCATGCCCATCAGTACGACGCCGTTGCCGACGGGCATGATGTCGCCGCCTTCGAACGTCGCCTGGCCCCACTCCTGTTCGGGATCCCCCCACCACACCACGCTGTCCTCGAAGTCGGGGTGGAAGGTGTAGATCGCCTTCATCAGCAGGGTCTCGCCGTGCCGGGCCGGCCAGTAGAGCGGGTTCATGGTGACGCCGCCGTAGAGCCAGCAGGTGGTGTCGCGGGTGTAGAGGGTGTTCGGGAGCGGGGGCATGAGGTATTCCCGCGCACCGGTTGCCTCACGGGCGAGTGCCACGTAGCCGGAGCGGAAGTCGTCCGGCAGGTCCGCGGTCGACAGTCCGCCGATCAGATACTCGGCAAGCCGCCGGGAGGGGAGGGACTCCAGGAAGGCACGGGTGTCGTCGATGAGGCCGAGGCCGACCTCGTTGGCGACGATCTTGCGGTCCAGGAGCCAGCTCCTGGCGCCGGGGACGTCCATGGTCCGGGCCAGCAGGTCGTGCAGTTCGACGACATCGACTCCGTGCCGGGTGAGATCGCTGACGAAGTCGGCGTGGTCGCGCTGGGCGCTCTCCACCCACATGACGTCGTCGAAGAGCAGATCGTCGGAGTTGCTCGGAGTGAGACGGTGATGCGCGAGGCCCGGAGCGCAGACCAGGACCTTGCGCAGTCTGCCGACCTCGGAGTGGACGCCGAAGACCGGCTGTGGGGCGGTGTCGGTGGTCATCACGGGGTGCCTTTCGGTCGGATGCGGCAAGAGGTCAGGTAGGGAGTGGCAGCTCGATCCGGCCAACGGCCGCTGAGTCGCCGACCCTTGCGTGGAGCGTCACGAGGGCCAGCTGGGCTCCCCGGCCTGTCGCCGTCGCGGCATCGGCCGGCTCCAGTGGCCCCGGACGTCACACGGACGATTGACCACAGCGTGTTCTGACCTGCCCGGTGTACCGCCGGCCACCCGCGACCGTTCGCCATCGCCATCGCCATCGCCATCGCCATCGCCATCGAGGCCGAGGCCGTCGCGCGCGGCGCCAACACCACCTGGGCCGGTTCGTCCGGAGCTTCACGACCGAAATGAGTCGGCGGCCCGGCTACCGGCACCACAGTGGGGGTGATGGCATCAGCCGGCGACGGCTCACGCACCGGGCAGCGCCGTGCCTCTACCTGATCGCTGTCCGGCATCCCGACCCCGCTCAAGAACAGGGATCAGCTCCGGTGCTTCACCCATTCACTGGGCAAAAACCTAGCCCCAATCATGGTGATATGTCTCAGTTGAGTGGATGGTGAGCGTGTGCAAAAGTCGCTGAGACGGTCTGCGGGGCCTGTCCGGAGAGTGTGGATCGTCGCGCGAGCCGTGCGGCAGAGGGTGGTTCGACGGTGCCCGACTTCGGTGGCCCTGACCGGCGCTGAGGCGGGCGGCCGGGCAGCAGGTCTGATGGCAGCCGGCGAGACGTGTCTACCGGTAACTCAGGTCCGGCGCGATCGAGCCCCGTTTCCGGCGGGGGACGCGCCCGCCACGGAGTGGAGGATCCGCAGCCGCGACCGTATCCACCGGGTCCTGAGTTCCCGTCCGATGTCCG
>JAICRS010000318.1 GCA_025966335.1 Nocardioidaceae bacterium | reverse complement strand
CGGTGAGCGGGTCGCCGATGGTGGCCATCTCCCAGTCGAGCACGGCCGCCACCTGGTCGCTGTCGTCGACCAGCAGGTTGTCGAGCCGGAAGTCGCCGTGCACGATGCCGGGCGGGGACTGCTCCGGCACGCCGGTCGTCAGCGCGGCGTGCAGCTCCTCGGCACCGGCGAGGTCCCGGCTGTGCGAGGCGTCGAGCTGCTTCTTCCACCGCCGGACCTGACGCTCCAGGAAGCCCTCGGGCCGGCCGAAGTCGGTGAGCCCGACGTCGGCCGGGTCGACCGCGTGCAGTGTGGCGAGGGTGTCGATCATCCGGGCGGAGATGGCCGCGGTCCGGTCCGGACCGAGCGCGGAGAGCTCGGCGGAGAGGCGGTACGGCGTCCCCTCGACCTTCTCCATCACGTAGAACGGGGCCCCGATCACGTCCGGGTCCTCACACAGCGCGTAGGTCGCGGGCACCGGCACATCGGTGTCCCGCAACGCGGTGATCACCCTGTGCTCGCGCACCATGTCGTGGGCGGTGGCCAGGACGTGGCCGAGCGGCGGGCGGCGTACCACCCAGCTGCGGGAGCCGTCGCTCACCTCATAGGTCAGGTTGGACTTGCCACCGGCGAGCAGCCGGGCCCACAACGGTGCCTGCGCGGCACCGGGACAGGCCTCCTCGAAGAACGCGCGGAACCGGTCGAGGTCGAGCCCGGGGTGCTCGTCGGTGGCATCCATGTCAGGGCACCAGGACCGAGACGGTCTCGGCGACGCACGCCGGCTTGTCGCCGCCCTCACGTTCGATCGTCACCCGCACGGTCGCCTGGGCGCCGTTGGGGCCGCGGTCGAGGCTGACCAGCTCGACGCCCGCTCGGATCCGGGAACCGACCGGGACCGGCGAGGGGAACCGGACCTTGTTCGAGCCGTAGTTCACGCCCATGCTCAGGCCCTCGACCTTGTAGACCTCCCAGACCAGCTTCGGCACCAGCGACAGGGTGAGGTAGCCGTGGGCGATCGTGCCGCCGAACGGTCCGTCCTTCGCGCGTTCGGGATCCACGTGGATCCACTGGTGGTCACCGGTCGCCTCCGCGAACAGGTCGACCTGCTCCTGGGTGACGGTGTGCCAGTCGCTGTGGCCGAGATGGGTGCCGACCGCCTTCTCGAACTCGTCGAGACCGTGGAACGTCTTCATGCGCGCGGCCCTCCTGCGACGTAGAGGACCTGGCCGGACACGAACGAGGCGTCCTCGCGGGCGAAGAACGAGACGGTCGCCGCGATGTCCTCGGGCTGACCGACGCGGGCCACCGGGATCTGGGCCGCGGCGGCGGCCTTGAAGTCCTCGAACGGCATCCCGACCCGCTCGGCGGTGGCGGCGGTCATCTCGGTCTCGATGAAGCCGGGGGCGATCGCGTTGACGGTGACGTTGAACTTGCCGAGCTCGATCGCCAGCGTCTTGGTGAAGCCCTGCAGGCCGGCCTTCGCGGCGGCGTAGTTGGCCTGTCCGCGGTTGCCGAGCGCGGAGACGCTGGACAGGTTCACGATCCGACCCCACTTGGCGTCGGTCATGTGCTTCTGGGTCGCCTTGCTCATCAGGAACGAGCCGCGCAGGTGCACGTTCATCACCGCGTCCCAGTCCTCCGCGGTCATCTTGAACAGCAGGTTGTCGCGGGTGATGCCGGCGTTGTTGACCAGCACGGTGGGCGCGCCGAGCTCCTCGGCGACCCGGGTCACGGCGTGGTCGACCGCCTTCTCGTCGGCCACGTCGACGCCGACCGCCAGCGCCTTGCCGCCGGATGCCTCGATCTGCTCGACGACTGGCTTGCAGGCCGCCTCGTCCAGGTCGAGGACGGCGACCGCGAAGCCGTCGGCGCTGAGCCGCTTGGCGACGGCGGCGCCGATGCCGCGGGCCGCGCCGGTGACGATCGCGGTGCGCATCGGGTTGGTCTGCTCGGTCATGGGTTCTCCTTCGGTTCTGTGCTGTGGTGGTCGCTGTCCAGCCCAGGTATGAGCCGGCTGAGCTCCTTGCGGGTGGTGTCCGGGTGGGTGTGCAGCACGGTGTGCAGGCCCACCCGTCCCGCTCCCTCGGTGTTGGGCTCGGCGTCGTCGACGAAGACCACCCGGTCCGCCGGGACGCCGAGCCGCGCGAGCAGGTGCTCGAAGATATCCGGGTCGGGTTTGCGCATCCCGACCTCCCCGGAGATCACGACCGGGTCGAACAGCGCGTCGATGTGCTCGCGCGGGTAGGTGTTGCCCCAGCTGTTGGACAGCATCGCGACCCGGAGGCCGAGGCGACGCAGGTCCTCGACGAGGTCGAACATCACCGGGTCGGGTCGCATGTCGGCGAACAGGCCCTTGAGCAGGTCGACCGGCGGGACCGGCGCGCCGTCGTGCCGGCGCAGCTCCGCGCCGAGCAGCGCGTCGAACTCCGCAATGCTGAGCTCGCCGGTCTCCAGACGGTGGATCGGGGTTCCTGCGGGGGCCGACCGGGACAGCCACGCCTTCAGGGCCCGGCTGAACGAGCCGGGGTCGATGCCTTCGCGGGCGAGCCAGGACCCGATGGAGTCCCGGACCGGCGTGGTCAGCACGCCGCCGTAGTCGAACACGACGGCTTCCACCACACGGGTCACCGGGCCGTGTCCAGACGGTGCTGGAGCTTCCGCATCCCGGCCAGCCACCTGTCGGTCTGTGTTGCCCGGAGCT